>NZ_JBITPM010000012.1:0-180088 GCF_050467905.1 Pseudalkalibacillus sp. NRS-1564
CTTTTCTATTGCAAAATACAACCATTTTACTATTAATATATTTAGGATTTAAATTAGCTGTAGCTTCGAAAGAGGGTAACAAAGTTAAATCCTCTTAAAAAGCTGCAGTTTTTTAATGTAAACGTATTACAATGGTAAATGGTGAATTTTAAATTATGTACGATGAGGTACATTAGGAGGCAATTTTTTATGCAAAACGGTAAAGTAAAATGGTTCAACGCTGAAAAAGGTTTCGGTTTCATCGAAGTTGAAGGTGGAGACGACGTATTCGTACACTTCTCTGCAATCAATGGTGAAGGTTTCAAAACACTTGACGAAGGCCAAGAAGTTAACTTCGAAATCGTAGAAGGTAACCGCGGACCACAAGCAGCTAACGTAACAAAAGCATAAATCGCTTTACAAGCCCCAGACGATCTTTCGTCCGGGGCTTGTTTATTTTCTATAAATGATTAGCTTTAATCCTTTATTAGACCAATCATCCAATACATGATGCACAGACTGACATTGATAAGGATGGAACATCGTTTGACCATTTTTATTTAACAAAACCCTCTCATTAATCGCATAACAGCCATGAACAGGCGTGTCATTGTTGAACCACACAAATACATCCTCAGAATTCACGGTATTTCGACTGCTCACTTTTTTATATCCATACGATTCTAAAGAGGAAAGAAACTCATCGCCCACTACCCACGATTGTGCTAAGTGTTTTCTTCGAACAGCTTCCTTTTCAAGATTCATCAATGTAAAAGCAAAACAATTCGGTCCGTTGCATCCCGTAAAGGTATTAATCAAGGCTGAATTTGTTGTTACTTCTTCGTTTGTTTGTATCGAAACAGATGCAGATGAAATAAAACTTTTTGAGATGCTTTCTAGTAGCTTAAACCTAAAGGAAATAGGTAGCAGGTTCCAACTCCAACCTTGAAACACTACGATTTCTTCTCCTTCATAGTTTAGTGAAATTTCCTCCAAAATGGCTAAAGCACTTGGTTCAGGATTAATCTCTAAGAGCTCCCGAAATCTAAAATGAAAACCACGTCCATTTTCTACTTGGTCGAGAAGAAGTTCTATTTGCACGGCTTTATGAAGTGATAAAAATGATCCATTCGATACCTTTGCAATCCACTTGCATTTAGGATGAACATTCCATGTTAAGAAAGACGTTCGCTCATCAAGACTTAATTGGGAGTATCCATCTTCTCTAGAAACAGCTGTGAATTTCTTCGGTTTATTTTCAAAGAATAAGAGATCATAATTAGGTACAAATTTAGCGTCCCATTCTTCAAGAGCTTCTTCTGATAATCGGTTATTTTTCACTTGTTTTATTTCCAATTCTCACCCGCCCTTTCAATCAAAGTCTTATCAATTACGTTGCTTATTAGAAGAGAGCTTTTTACTAAGGAGTATTTCGTCATGAATAGGTATGTTTTGATGACCGGTTAATGGAGTCTCGGGCTTTACTTGACGAGCTAAATCAACCGCTCCCCTAGCAACATCTTTCATTCTGTATCGCTTTCGCTGATAAAATTTAAGAGCGCTAAGGTTATCGTTGGTTGTGATTACCTTTATTTCTGAACATTCATTCTCGACTGCCACAAGCTCTATTCTCATCAATAATCGACCGCCAATCCCTTCCTTTTCGATCAAACTATCAAGAGAAATAATTTCAACATGATCTTCATACAATCGATAGGTCGCAACACCTATTATCTCTCCAGCTGAATCATAAGCTAAGAATCCATCTAAT
The DNA here is from genome assembly GCF_050467905.1 of Pseudalkalibacillus sp. NRS-1564. Lineage (NCBI taxonomy): Bacteria > Bacillati > Bacillota > Bacilli > Caryophanales > Fictibacillaceae > Pseudalkalibacillus > Pseudalkalibacillus sp. NRS-1564. The sequence goes on from NZ_JBITPM010000012.1 coordinate 1,751, forward strand.
TCACGTAAATTATACGTTCCGGTAGAGATCACCATTTCTGTGCTGCCCCACAATTGAACAAATAATCGGGACAACGTCTTTCTATTACAATAATTAATGGGCACAATACGGTATCCAGCAAAATCATAAGCCATTAGGGTGCAGTCGTTCCAAGAACCTTCATGCAATTCATGTTTAGGAAGGATACCTAAATTCGCAAAACCTACCTGCTGATAACATCGTATCGCCCTCTTATTCCAGTGCTGTGGATCCATGACTATAAGAGAACCTTTTAAAGTTCTTTCAATATAATACACAACTGATCGAATGAGCTTTTTCCCAATATTTTTATTCCAATATGAGGTTTCCCCGATAAACTGGTCCATGCCATATGACTGATCAGGGAGCTTGATCCCCTCTACCTCTGCTAACAAATAAAACTGTATGTATCCGATCGGAATATCATGAAACAACACAAGGCACCTTACTTCATCGTCTTCTATAAAATAATCTTCCAAAACTTTTTCTCTTGTATATGGCCGGTCTCTTCCTTCGTAATAAGCAAGAACTTGTTGATCTGTTAACCATTTTAATAGAAAGAGCTCATCCCCTTCTTGAAGATAACGAATACTTAACTCATCATGTTGGATAATGAAATTCATTTTTTAACCTCCACCACACGCTTCATTTTACAACTTATGTAAACTCCTAACCCTACTACTATCGGTACTTTTCGCATTAGAGTGAATGCCTGATTGTTGATCATTCAAAAAAAATTAAAAAAATACGCATAAACAGTAATACTTCTCCTCGTTTTAGGGTATACTAGTAAGTTTAGGTTGTATCAATACAAAGATGAGTGTGTTACACTTAGAGGAACTTATTAGAGATGGGACTTGATAAACATATATGGGAAAATACATGATTGACCACCAAAAACAAATTGTCCATAGGACAGCCTACGCTGGTGATGAATGTCATTTACCCGAGACGCCGATCAAAGATCGTTCTGAAGCCAACCATGAAGAAGAACTTCTCGTTTTTCTTAGACAAAAAGGCTATCGCAAATGTGCATCCTGTTTCTTTGGCTCAACTTTTGAAGAACATTATGAATTTGACACTCCTCCAAGATACGTATAAACGTTCATTGACTATATAAAGCAAATAAATCAATAGATAAATTTGTCAAAGACAAGGATCAGCTGATCCCTGTCTTTTTATTTTGGAATAGTTAGATATGATCGTTCATTTCTCAAGTTTAAGGTTGATTAATTTGAAAGAAGCGTTATATATCTGTTTCACCCTTTTATTGTGAGCGTTTTCAAGATATAATGCAATTGGTCGCTCTTTTCTGAACACTTTTTCTATTCAAGAGTTTGTATTTTCATGTTACATAAAAGGGGTTGATATGTTATATTCATAATTATGTTTTTATAAAAATACGTTTTAGTTGATAGAAAATCCGTTGCAAAACGACAGAGGTGACACTACGTGAACAGTACTCATCAAAGAAAAGTAACTTCAGAAGGATTATTAAAATTTATTATCCCATCTCTCATTGGTATTTTCTTATTCATGATTCCCATACCAAATGATGAAGGTGTTACGATTCCAATAGCAAAACTAGCTGGTTGGCTCCAGGGCCTATTTGGGACAGCTATCCCTTTCTCTCTTCCCGCAATTATGACCATTGTTATTACAATTACAGCAGTACTTAGTTTCCTAGCAGTAGTAGCTAAACCTGATTGGATTACGAAGAGTTCATTCCTGACAAGTCTATTACAAGTATCAGGTATTTGGTTGCTTGCTCGTATTCTGGGTATGATTTTCGCGATATTAACACTATTTAAAATTGGTCCAGAATGGGTTTGGTCAGACGCGACTGGAGGATTATTACTAAATGATCTTATTCCTATTCTTTTTTCTGTATTTTTATTTGCGGGGCTTTTCTTACCTCTTCTACTAAACTTCGGTTTGTTAGAATTTTGCGGAACACTTCTTACGAAAATCATGCGTCCGATTTTCACTCTACCAGGTCGTTCTTCAATTGACTGTCTTGCTTCCTGGATGGGCGATGGTACAATCGGTGTTCTTCTAACGAGTAAACAATATGAAGATGGTTATTATACGAAACGAGAAGCAGCCGTCATTGGCACAACATTCTCGGTAGTATCGATCACTTTTAGTATTGTTGTACTTCAACAAATGAAACTTGAGGAATACTTCTTACAATATTATTTAACGATTGTGTTAGCTGGAGTTGTGGCAGCTGTTATTATGCCGAGAATCCCACCCCTCTCGAGGAAACCCGATACTACTTACGAAACAGAATCAGATGCGCCTGATGATACGATACCTGAAGGCAAATCTCGTTTTCAGTGGGGAGTAATCCAAGCAACAAGAACAGCGGTAGATAATCGTGCCTCGAACGTTATCAAAGGCGGATTTCAAAATGTACTCGACATGTGGATGGGCGTTATTCCAATTGTTATGGCGATCGGGACCATTGCTTTAATTATTGCTGAAACAACACCACTATTCAGTTACCTTGGTGCTCCGTTCGTTCCTATTCTAAATTTAATGCAAGTTCCTGAAGCCGCTGAAGCAGCTCAAACTATGGTAATAGGTTTTGCAGATATGTTCTTACCAGCCATAATTGGTGCAGATATCGAAAGCGATCTTACTCGATTTGTTATCGCGAGTCTGTCTGTTACTCAGTTAATTTATATGTCTGAAGTTGGTGGCTTGCTCTTAGGATCAAAAGTTCCTGTACGTTTTATTGACCTATTTATTATTTTCATTGAACGTACGATTATTTCTTTACCTATTATTGTAGTCATGGCACATATTATTTTTTAAATTAGTAAATCCGGGACAAATAGTTCCGGATTTTTTATTTTGTTTCTTGCTATTATTTATATAATTGATACTTTTATAAACCATTTATATATTTTATATTATAAATACGGTATATGAAATTTTTCGTTTGCGTAAAAAAACAGCGGCATACTAGCCGCTGTTCCCTTATTCTTTATCAAACAAAATAACAATTTTCCCTTTAGCATGATGTGATTCACTTAGTTCGTGTGCTTCCTGAATGCCTTCTTGACTAAATGGGAAACGGTGACCGATCGTCGCTTTAATATGACCATTTTCCATCAATGAAGAAATTTCATTTAACTGTTCTCCATTTGGTTCAAGCCATACATTTCCTGAGCGAATGCCTTTTTCCTTGGCTTTCTCTTTATCAGGTTCTCCTACAATCGAAACCAATCGACCTCCGCCACGGAGAACTGTAAAGCTTTTTTCTTGGATTTCGCCACCCATCGTATCAAGAACTACATCATATTCTTCTAATTCTTCTGAAAAGTCCTCTTCACGATAATTAATAACTCGATCTGCTCCAAGTGACTTTAGATAGGCTTCGTTTTTGCCACTCGCTGTTGTCGCAACATATGCCCCTTTATGTTTTGCAAGCTGGATGGCAAAACTACCGACACCACCGGACCCAGCATGAATTAACACCTTTTCATCTTTTTGAAGATCAGCGAAATCAATTAAGCACTGCCATGCGGTTAAACCTACAAGCGGAACCGATGCTGCTTCTTCATAAGAAATATTATCTGGAATGAAGGCAAGCAAATGATCATCTACCACGACTTCTTCTGCATATGTACCATTTGCAGTTGTTGCTGGCCTTGCAAATACTCGATCTCCTTCTTTGAAATCTTCTACGGCTGAGCCTACTTCTTTTATGACACCTGCAATATCCCAACCAAGGATAATTGGAAATTGAAAAGGTAGCATTTCTTTCAAGTAGCCTTCCCTCAATTTCCAATCAATTGGATTGATCGACGTTGCATAACTCTCAACAACAACCTGGTTTTCTCCTGGAGAAGGTGAGGCTACCTCTTTTTCAACTAACTGATCTTTTCCTCCATACTGTTCAATAACAACTGCTTTCATAGTAGAAAACTCCTCTCAATCATTGATTCTCTACTATGTTCCCGTTATATCCCTCATTCTAAACAGACTAACTTTCAATACGACCGAATTTTGACAGTGTTATTAAGTTCTGAACTGTTAAAAATCCCTGCCATTCTTTTTTTGCGCCTTCCCAACTGTCTTCGTATTGTCCCCATGACCAACTTGGTTCCCAACTGCCATTAGAAAGTTGTTTTTGAATTAAATAATCCAAATTCACTTGAAGCTCTTGATTGAGCTCTTTAGCAAAAGGAGATTGATCAGACTCAACAAGAACAACGGGTTGTACACCATAATGATCCCATTTTTCAGGACGATCTATGATATATGGCAATTTCTGCTTAATTTTCTCGTGAATTTTTTTGTTAATCTTACCACCAGCTAACTGAGCTAAACGAAGATAGCACTGTACCTCATGAATTTCGTATTCATTTAGGCTATCCAGGTGATTCATCACTTTAGCCAATGATTCTGAAGTGATCGAATAATTACTCCCATAGTGTAAAAAATACCCTACAATTTCTGCATCGGGATTGGCAGAATAAGCGACATCTCCTTCCGTTACCTTCCACCACGGAGCGTGTGGCACTGAATTCACTGAATGAGGTACAGCTTGCCAACTCTGCTTTTCAACTTGATATGTACTTCTCAAATAGTGAAGACCATCCTTAACAAACGGGTGATCAGAATCGAGGTCAAGCTGAGTCATGTATTGAAAAGCAACTGAGGTTGCCATAGGAGAAGACTCTTTCAGGCGAAAATCAGGTTCAAGATTGTTCCCAAATCCCCCATCTTTATTTCGGAATTCTTCCAGTTCTTTCAGCACACTTTCTTTGTCGCCATTTCCTTTCCAAAAAGCAAAATACTCTCGATCAACCGGCCTCGCATGATTACGAACAAAGGAACACGCTGCTTCAAAACGTTCTTGTGATAATATCTTCACATTAATCAACCCTTTCTACTTTTTCGGTCACTTATAGCTAATTTCTGGACAACGTTGTCATTTCCTTTTATCCCTACTTGAATTTATTTGTAAGAATAAGTAGAGTGTTATTAGAAAGAAGATTTCGACAAGGAGGATACTTATGAATATTATAATTTTTGGTGCTGGTGCACTTGGTACATATTTCGGGTCAAGATGGTCTGAAACTGGTGAAAACGTCTCCTTTTATGTTCGTGAAGGAAGAAAAGCGCAAATTGAACAAGAAGGGCTACAAATAATAAGTGTAAAAGGTAATACGAAGGTGCGCTCTCCTAAACTCATCACAAATGCGTCTGAAGTATCTTCCGTTGACCTTGTTCTTCTGGGCGTTAAAGGGTATCATCTTGAAGATAGTCTTCCAGTTCTCAAGGAGCTTGTTGCGAAAGGAGCAAAGGTTCTTCCTATACTAAATGGAATTGAACATATTTCCATCCTCAAAGATGAACTCGGGGAAGAAGCAGTACTCGGTGGATTATCGTACATTATTGCTACTCTTGATGACCATGGACACGTACAACACACGAGTGAACTACATGAACTAATCTTCGGTCCGCTCCACCCTTCTCAAGAAGAAATCTGTGCTTCATTAAGCAAAATAAATGAGCATGCGAATTTTAATTCTCAATTAACTTCAAACATCGAAGAAGAGATGTGGAAAAAGTATATGTTCATTTCAGCGATGTCTGGTGTAACTACGGCTGGAGATTTTCACACGGGCATCATAAGAGATGTACCCGAAACCCTCAAACTAGTTGAAAATGTGATGAGTGAGATCAGAACACTTGCATCACAGTATGACATACACATCAATCAAGAAGATATTGATCGCCGCATGAAGTCATTCCAATCCCTTCCTTACGAAGCGACTTCCTCCATGCATCAAGATAAAAGAAAAAAGAACAAGCTAGAAGTCGAGCATCTTCAAGGAGGGGCACTTCGTCTTGCTGAGCAGGTGCAGATGAAACTTCCTTATACAGAGACGCTATATCGTTTAATGAAACCGTACGAAAACCAAATGAAATAAAACAGCATAAGAAAAAGCGAGGATTCACCCTCGCTTTTTTCTTATGCTTTTACTTTTGCTTCTGAGGAAAATAATTTCTTTGGATTTTCTTCAAACAAAATCGTCAACGTTTCGTCAGATATTCCAGCTGCCTTCAATTTAGGAATGATTTCTTCAAAAATATACGCTGGTTGCCAATTAGCCATGATTTTTTCCACTGCCTCTGGAAGAACTGGTGGGCGGCCCATCCAATAGTTTACGGTATCATGTGAGAGCATGACTTGGTTTTCAAATCCGCTATTCAATAACCCAATTAATGTAATAAGACGTTCTTTATCATAAGGAGCCCCAACGAGTCCCTGTATGCCAAAGCGGTCAAAACCGATATTTACCCCCATTTCTAATGTCTTCAAATGATAAGCAGCATCTGTATTTCCACACATATGACCAATGATGATGGATTGTGGGTGGACACCTTCTTCAATCAAAAGCTGTGCTTGCTCTGGCCCCATTGTCCCCTCTTGTGTATGCGTTAAAATTGAAATGCCCGTTTCTTTATGAACACGTGCAGCGGCTTTAAAAAACATCATTTCATAATCTGTGATTTGATCTTTACTAGAGGCTAGTTTAATAACCCCTGGTTTAATTCCAGTTGTTCCAATCCCATCCGAAATTTCCTTGCTAAACATCTCATAAATATCTTCTTCTGCCGTTCCAAGACCCTGTCTAAATTTGAAATAAGGGGTCGCACCTTCCCCTTCATAGTAGTATCCGGTCGCACAAATTATTTGTAGTCCTGTTTCAGTTGATATTGTTCGAAGAAGTTCCGGATTTCTACCACACTCGTTCGGCGTAGGATCCACTACCGTTTTCACACCGTGTGCCATGACACTTTCGGCAACTGATATACCTACCTGAAGTGCTTCTTGAAAATCAAATGCGCCAAGAGAAACATCCCCACTAAAACCTGGATAACCAAATGCAAAATGCTCATGAACTAGCGTTTTCCCGAGCTGATCTACCGGAATTGGACCCGTCACTGTTTCTACTGTTTTCCCCATATTATTTCACTCCTTCTGCTTTTTGGCGCTCGTTATCCTGGAGTTTTCTCCATAAAATCTTTCCACTACTCGTAGTTGGAAATGCATCCATAAACTCAATCATTCTTGGATATTTATAAGCTGCCATTTGTTCTTTTGACCATTCGATAATCTCTTCTTCCGTGACTTTTCCTTTATCACCCTCATTTAGAATGACAAAAGCTTTAACTGTTTCACCTCGACGAGGATCAGGAACACCGACAACGCAAGCTTGCTGAACAGCTGGGTGCTTATATAAGATTGACTCGACTTCTGTTGGCCACACTTTAAAGCCCGAAGCATTGACCATTCGCTTTACGCGATCAATCATAAAAAAGTATCCTTCTTCATCATAGCGTCCTATATCACCCGTTCGGAAGAAAGACTTCCCATCAAGGTCTATAAACGAATTGCGATTTTCATCCTCTCGATTATAGTATGCATCAAACACTTGTGGGCCGTTCACTACGATTTCACCTGGCTCACCTGGTCCAAGCTCTTTCATTGTATTAGGATCGATTACACGAGCATCCACGTCGAATGAAGGAACGCCTAAGCATTGAAGTTTTGGAAAATCAGGTGGATTGAAATGAGTGTGAGATATCGTTTCAGATAAACCATACCCTTCTATAAATCGTAAGCCTGTTAAGTTATATAATTTCTCCCCAACAGCTGCTGGTAATGGAGCACCGCCCCCAGCTAGTATTTTTAGGGATGAAATTGAATAGTTTGGTAGATTAGGGTTTGATAGAAAATCAATTAGCATTGTACTAATATTAACCCAGTTAGCAACCTCATATTTTTCAATGTATTTAGCAGCCAAATCCCGATCCCAACGTGTCATGACTACCATTGGAGCCCCGCTATAAATGGGGGCATGCATGCTGTGAAGCATACCTGTCACATGAAATAAAGGTAGCGTTACAAGATGCATGCCATCTGCTGTGATATTCATCCATTGAGATGCTCCTACAGCATTTGCTTGAAGCGTGCGGTTTGGATGAATGCATCCTTTTGGAAGACCCGTTGTACCAGATGTATAAGGCATGACCGCAACGTCATGAATAGATCTTACATATTCTCCGGGTGAATGTTGGTGATTGACGGCATCTTCCCACGTATAACGATTCGGCTTGTCCACTCTTTTAGCTTCTAGTGAAACTTCTGCTGGTATATCGCTTTCGTTACCGGCATAGTGAGAATAAGCTGCCGTGATAACATTAGTAAGTGTGGTTGACCCTACTAAAGGTTCTACCTTTTCATAGAGCTCCTGACCTACGATTGCGGTTTTAATATCGCAATCCTTAATATAGAAAGAGAGTTCCTCTGCTGTTAACATCGGATTAATGGGAACAACGACAGCATTCGCTCTTAGGATCGCATAATAGGAAATGATAAACTGTGCAGAATTTTGCATGAAAAGAAGAACGTTTTCACCCTCAGTGACCTTCAGCTGCTCAAGAAAAGCAGCCGTACGATCAACTTCCGCTAGTAGCTCTTTGTATGTTAGTGTTGCTCCGTAATAAATTATTGCTTCTTTATTCGGATATCTTTTGGCAGAAACAGCGAGGTTATCATAGATAGTCGTTTCAGGAACGGTAAGTGAATATGGTACTCGTTTAGGCCAGAATTTAAAATGATTTGTTTGCATTTTTTCGATCCCCTTTCAAGTCCACTTAATTTTCTATCTTAACTACTTTTCCGTCTTCAACAGCTCCGATAGCTGGTTTCCAGTCAAATGCACCACCGTTATAAATGCCAGTTAAATGCCAAACCATTTGCTCGTCGGGAAGTGATTGAACGCCTGCATCCATGCTTTCCATGATTTTGGCTGGATCGTCAACTGACCCGGCTTCTTTCATCGCATTTACGATGACATGCATCGCTTGATAGTTAAATGCACCTTCAGCAGTAGGAATCCGCTCGAATCGTTCTTTGTATTGACTAATAAAATTCTCTGCCCCTGGAGCATCACTATCAATAATTGGAAGAGCACCTATCGTACCTTCTAACTGATCAAGCCCGCCTAGTACAGGCTCAATTTCTTCAATTTTTGACTGATCCATCAGCATGAAACCGCCTTCAAAACCAAGCTCTCTTGCTTGTTTAATCACGAGCGCTGTAGGCTGCGAAGGTCCTCCTACAAACATTACGTCAGGATTGTTGCTTAATGCTTTTGTAACGATAGAGAAGAAATCTGTATCCTTACTAAAATCAATAGAGCCTTCAAATACAACTTCTCCGCCATTTTCTTCCCATACCGGCTTTAATGCTTCTGTCCAATCTTTACCGTATTGAGAGGAAGTAGGCAGAAGAGCTATTTTCTTTCCAAATCGCTCCATTTGATAGTCTGTAAAAGGCTCAGGATAAGCATTGTAAGCTGGCGGAATCCCTAATGTCAGCGAATTATTTTGTTCCATAATTTTCGGTTCACTCGTATAGCCTGCAATAAGAAAGTCTTCTTGTTCGTTAAATACTTGAGTAGCGAATACGCCTCCACTATGAGGAACGAAAATAATTGGTGTATCATTTTCTTGTACAAGTCTTCTCGCATTTGTACCTGTTTCATTCGGTAGATATTGATCGTCTAGTGTCACAAGGTTAATGCCATATTGTTTGCCATTCACTTCGAAACCTTCTTGATTAATCTCATCTACGGCCATTTCTAATCCGCTCAACGTATTTTCCCCATAATATGCTGCAGGTCCACTTAGTGGGCCACTAAACCCAATGTTGACCGTGTTCTCTGCAGAAGATGTTGCATCTGCATTTGTACTAGTGTCTTTTGATTTATTTTCATTAGAAGATCCTTCTGAATTACTGGAGTTACTAACGGACCCCGCCGCACAACCGCCCACAACCATCAGTCCAATTAACACCATCATGAATACAAAAAGCTTCATCCCAATTTTCATCGTTATCCCCCTATACTAATCGATTCCAATTATGCTCCAATATAAGCTTTTCGAATCTCATCATTAGACAAAAGTTCTTCCTTACTTCCTTCTAGTACAATTTTGCCACTCTCAATGACATAACCCCGATCAGAAATCTGGAGTGCTGCATTTGCATTCTGCTCTGCCAGCAGAATCGTTGTTCCCTGCTCATTGATATCCTCGATAATGTGGAACATTTGCTCAACGATCAATGGTGCTAGACCTAATGATGGTTCATCCAGGAGAAGGACTTTCGGCTTGGCCGTTAATGCGCGACCTATGGCAAGCATCTGCTGTTGACCACCACTAAGAGATCCAGCTGCTTGATGGCGCTTATCGTATAAGATAGGAAAAAGAGAATATACCTCCTTTAACTGATTTTCCATTTCCTTTCGATGCTTTCGATGAACATAACTACCCATCTTCAGATTTTCATAGACAGACATTTGTGGAAATAACTTTCTCCCTTCAGGACACTGGACTATGCCTTCCTTCACAAGAGAGTGAGGCGGTTTTCCCGTTACCTTGCGATCCATAAATAGAACATCACCAGATACTGGCTTCATCAAACCACTGATCGTTCTAAATATAGTGCTCTTTCCTGCCCCGTTAGCTCCAAGTAAAACAACCGTTTCTCCTTTGTTAACATTTAAGGAAATCTGGTGAAGAACGTTCGATGCACCGTAGTTGACGTTAATTGTGGATAGCTGGAGCATGCGCTGCACCCCCTAGATAGGCTTGAATCACAGCTTCATTTTGGCGAATTTCCTCTGGTCGCCCTTCTGCAATTTTCTTCCCGTGATTCAAGACCACAATTTGATCAGCTAGACTCATAATCATCGGCATCTTATGCTCAATAAGACAAACCGTAATGCCGTGGTCAGCCATCTTCCTCATTAAATACGCAAGTCCATCTGTTTCATCTGGATTCACTCCGGCAGCTGGTTCATCAAGAAGAACCATTTCGGGATCAGTCGCTAAAGCTAGAGCAAAAGCGAGTCTCTTTTTTTCTTCCTGTGATATAAGGGTTACAGGATGTTCAACAACATGCATCATTTCAACAAACTTTAGCGCTTCTAATGCCTTTTCGTAGGACTTTTTTTCTTCATCTTTTTCTCTTTTCGTACGGAAAAGCGCATCCCATATTCCGGATTTGGTACGAAGCCTATGGCCGATCAGCACATTATCTAGAACAGTCGATTGCTCAAATAAGTTTGTTGTTTGAAAAGTTCTTCCTATTCCTAGTCTTGCAATTTGCTGTGGAGGTAACTTTGTAATCTCTTTTCCTTTGAAATTAATTCTTCCAGATGTCAGTGGGTGTATCCCACTAATCAAGTTAAAAAAAGTTGACTTCCCGGCGCCGTTAGGTCCAATGATTGCTGTAATGGTCCCTTTTTCTATAGACACATTCACATCTTCAACAGCCGCTAGTCCCCCGAAGCGCTTCGTGATTCCTTCTGTTGAAAAAAACATTATCCTGCCTCCCCTACGTTCCTTTTAACATCACGCTCTTCCTTAGCGGTTTTCACCTTTTTCTGCCGCTTTTTTTGCATATACGCTTGAATACTACCTGTTATTCCACGAGGGTAGTATAAGACTAATAAAACAACTACAGGACCGAAAATGAGCATTCGATACTCTTCAAGAAACTGCAAGGATTGCGTAAGAGAGACGACAATGAGCGTGCCAACAATCGGACCTGCTAGAGTTCCAATCCCTCCCACAAGAAGGTACATCAACATCTCGAACGTAACGGTAATAGCTGAGATTTGTGGGCCGATAAACCGAATAAAAGACGCGTACAAAGCCCCAGATAATCCAGCAAATAATGCTGATAGGGTAAAAGCAAGCAACTGATTTTTCATGATTGAAATACCAATCGTTTTCGCAAGCTCTTCACTATTACGGATCGCAATAAATGTCCTACCAAGTAATGAATGTACGATGCGATAACAAAGAAAAATCGTAAATGATAGAAAAAATAGAGCCAGATAATACTGAGATGTTAACGTATCAAAAGTGACGGGACCGATACTCCCAGGAGCGGGAATTCCAATTAACCCTCGAACTCCTCCAGTTAAACTATCCCATTTATCTATTAGGAGATAGATGATAACGCCTACACACATCGTATAAATAGCAAAGAAATGTGATTTCGTTCGAAGAGCAACCACACCGACAATAGCGCCTGCTATAGAGGTGATCGCGACAGCAAGAAATAAAGCCACCCAATAAGGCATTCCAGCTTTTGTTGTTAGTAATCCAACTCCATATGCTCCTATTGCAAAAAATCCTGCATGAGCGAGAGATAAATAACCCACATACCCCGAAATGATGTTAAAACCGTAGACTGCAATGGACCAAATAAACACAAGTGTCAGTAATTGCAGCACATACATATTTGGAAAAATTAGCGGAAAAAGAACAGCAACACACGCTACCAAAAGTAAGAGGGTTCGTTTTGAGAGAACATTTAGCATTACTGAACCCCCTTAGTAAACAACCCGGTCGGCTTGGCTGTGAGAATCACAACGAGTAAGAGAAACGCAATCACATCTTTATAGTCAGAGGATATGTACGTTGCTCCAATGCTCTCCGTTAATCCAAGTAAATAACCTCCAAGTATGGCACCAGGGATACTCCCCATTCCACCAATGATGATGATGACAAATGCTTTCATGATGACGAGGTTTCCCATAGTCGGGAATACGAGATTAATTGGCGAAGCAAGTGAAGCTGCTGCAGCCGCTAAACCACCAGCAATCGCGAACGTGAGCCACGCTACCTGATTTGCATTAATTCCTACTAGAAAGGCCCCTTCTCGATTTTGAGCCATGGCAATAATAGCTGCCCCAATCATTGTTTTGGTTAAGAAAAAATGAAGCGCAAGCATAAGGATCACGGCTGCCACGATAATTAAGAGTCTTTGCAGAGTTACTGTTAAACCGAATAAGTTAACGACAGAACCATATGGGGTGTCCATTCTGTGGTATTCTGTACCCCACATAAATTGACCAAATGCTTCTAGAAAAAGAAGGATACCAATGGCCGCAACCATCATTCTCATCCCATCAGCGCCTTCTAACTTTTTGAAAATAAGCTGTTGCGTCACTACTCCAAGAAGAGCAACGACAGCAATCGATGCAATGATAGCGATCCAATAGTGAAAACCAAAACCTACCATCATCATTAAAGTAACGTAAGCACCCACCATATAAAAAGCACCATGAGCAAAATTGGGAACATGTAAAATACCGAAAACCAGTGTTAAACCAAGGGCGACAAGCGTGTAAACGCTTCCAATTGTAAGTCCGTTAAAAATCTGCTGGAAAAGGAGCTCCATGTTATTCCTCCTCTATTAGATAGGATCCAGACTAAGGGGACGGCGGACTTATGAAGAGGATTCAAGATGTGGGAATTAATCTGGATTGAAGAAATCTTCAATCCAGATTAATAAGTTTATTTACCTTTAAATTGAGGAGCACGTTTTTCTTTAAACGCATTTGCGCCTTCTTTGTGATCTTCTGTCGTTACCATTAAAGCCTGAGTAATACGTTCTTGTTCAAGCACTTCAGATAAAGATGAAGTGAGTGAAGCATCGGCAATCTTTTTAATAAAACCATATGCTTTACCAGGACCTCTAGAAAGCTTATCAGCATATGCCATTGCTTCTTCCTCTAAGCTAGCTAAAGGATAAGTTTGATTTACAATATTTAATTGTTTCGCTTCTTTTGCAGTAATAGGCTGGGCAGAGAAGAAAAGCTCTTTCGCCTTATAAGGACCGATTAAACGCGGAAGGAAAGATAGTCCCCCACCATCTGAAATTAATCCGACCTGAGAGAAACTTAATACGAAACTACTATCTTCTGCTGCTAGAATAATGTCACTAGCGAGCGCTAGATTAAATCCTGCTCCAGCAGCAAAACCATGAATAACTGAAATAATCGGCTTCTCAAGGTCCCTCATCGTAATAACCAGTTCATTTAACTTACCAATATGTTCATAAACTTCTTTTGAAGAAGTATCCCCCATCGTTTTTACATCACCACCGGCACTGAAAGAACGGCCAGCACCTGAAAGCATAACAACTCGAATGTCGTCGTTTTCTTTCGCATCTTGAATTGCTTTTGTTAGTCCTAAGATCATTTCGGGACTAAACGCATTTAGCGCTTCAGGTCGATTAAGTGTAAGATGAAGCACAGCACCATGTACATTTACTTTAAGATGATCCGTTTTTACTGTTGTTTCCATTTTTTAACACTCTCCTTATTTTTTATACGATGAGCCAGCCACCGTCGACTAATAGATCAGATCCAGTCATATAACTCGCTTCAGGTGAAGCAGCAAATGAAATAACGTTTGCAATTTCTTCAGCCTGTCCCACTCGATTCAAAGCGGTATTTCGCTTAATTGACGCCTCAAACCTTTCATTCTTCAAACCGTCTTCTGTTAACGGAGTTTCAACAAATCCAGGGGAAACTGAATTCACTCGAATGTATGGGGAAAGTTCTACCGCCAGTGCTCTTGTAAAATTAATAACGGCTGCTTTCGCTGCACTATAATGAGGAATTTGTGCACCAGCCTTATGCCCTGATAACGAGGCTACGTTCACGATAGAGAAATCTACCATTTCTTCCTCTTTCTTTGCGGTTTCTAGCATTAATTTCCCCAGCGCCTTCGAAACGAGAAAAACACTTTTTAAATTCACATTTTGTGCATGATCCCAATTTTCTTCCGTCATTTCAAGAATGGGGGAACCTTGAGACCCTCCAGCATTATTAATTAATACATGAAGAGTTTCAGTACTTTCTTTAACGAATGTTGTTAGGTGATCAATTTGTTCCTGCTTTGTTACGTCAGCTACAAAAGTAAGAACTTTTCCTTCAAGTTCTTTAAGCTCGTTAGCCGTTTGCAACAGCTTAGCCTCTGTACGGCCAACAAGAATAACCGTTCCTCCTTCACTCGCTATCCGCTTTGCAGTCATGGCACCGATTCCGCTGCCACCCCCGGTTATCACTGCCGTTCGTCCTGAAAACCTTCCCATTTCTTTCACCGCTTTCTAAACTTCGTACTTTAATTTATTGTAGCTTTGTTTTGCAATTAGTCGATTTCGTTCTAGCGAACTTCCAAAGTCATATTTCGAAAGTTCTTGAATAATTAATCCTAATGTTTGTTCCTTTTCATCTTGAGAGAGTACGCTCATAACCAGTTTGCGAGCTGACGTTTCTACTTGCAAAAGAGCTTCTTCAAGGAAAGTTCTAGCTAGCATCTGCTTCAAATCACCGACTGATTCATCCTTCTTAAATGCTCGGAGAACTGCAGCTTCACTTGCATAAAGCATAATCGCTATATTCGCAAGCTTCATAAGGGATTCTTGATGCTCCATCAGTTCTTTACCATGCTCTTTGTAGGCTACACCTGCACATACAAGAAATACATTTCGTATGCTTTGAATAGCCGCTTCTTCATTTAATAAACGATTGTTCGGCTGCATTAATGCCTGCTTCGCTTTTTCAATGTGCTCTTCAAGAAGAATTTCGCCTTTCATCGCTTTCTTAAATAAATTTCCTGGTATTAACAAACGATTCACTTCATTCGTTCCTTCAAAAATTCGGTTGATTCTGGAATCGCGGTACATCTGCTCAATTGGGTATTCCTGAATAAATCCTGCCCCGCCATGAAGTTGTAATGACTCATCAACAACTTGATCGAGCGTTTCAGATCCAAATACTTTACAAATAGCGCACTCCACGGCATACTCCATCATTTGCTTTCCAACAATCCTGTGGTCTTCTTCGTCATATAAACCTTCCATCGCACCTTCAAGTAGAGAGGCTGTCCGATATTGTAGTGATTCTGAAGCATAAATTTTAGCCATCATCATCGCTACTTTTTCTTGAGTAGCTGAAAAACCGGCAATGGTTCGACCAAATTGTTTACGCTCACTTGTATGTTGTAACGCCAGTCCTAGAGCATGTTTTGCTCCTCCAGTACAAGCAGATCCCAGATTAAACCTTCCCAAATTCAAGACATTAAGAGCAATAACGTGACCTTTCCCTTTATCACCAAGAAGGTTATCAATTGGAACTAGGCAATCTTCTAAAATAACCGATCTTGTCGATGATCCTTTTATACCCATCTTCTTTTCTTCTGGCCCAAGAGAAATACCTGGAAAATTCTTTTCTACGATAAATGCCGAGAAGTGCTTTCCGTCTATTTTGGCATAAATAATAAAAGTATCTGAAAAGACCGCATTCGTGATATAAAGCTTTGTCCCATTTAAAATATAATGAGTGCCTTCCTCATTTAAAATAGCCGTGGTTTGGGATGCAAGGGCATCAGAGCCTGCGTTAGGTTCAGTTAAACAGTAAGCACCAATGTATTCGCCTGAAGCGAGTTTCGGTAAATAATGATTCTTTTGTTCCTTCGTTCCAAAATGTGTAATTGGAAGCGTAGCGATGCAAGTGTGGTTGGATTGAGCAACGCCATAACTACCTGTCCGGCCAACCACTTCTCCTACAATCCCTTTGGAAACTTTATCTAGTCCAAGACCACCATATTTCTCAGGAATGCTATGACCGAGAAGACCAAGATCACCAGCTTTTTTTATCAAAGTTACAACCTTGTCAAACTGTTGATTTTCAATCGATTCTCTATGCGGTTCAACCTCTTTAGTAATAAACTGGTGAGCTGTTTTGGCAATCATTTTATGTTCATCGGTAAAATCTTCTGGTGTGAATATTTCTTCTGAACTAGAATGTTGAAACATAAAATCCGCACCAGAACGACTAGACTTGGTTTGTGTCATGATGAACCTCCTCTCGAACCACCGTTTTTTGCGCCTTCACATAAGGGACGATTGAGAAAATCCCTTCGGAAGCAACAAAACTTACTTCTTCTTCAAATCCGTACCTCTTAATCATTTCACCGACTCGCGAGGAAAGTAACACGTCCTCACCGCTTTTCGAACTACCTTCATAAAATGAAACAGCAGCACGTGAGGAATCAGTAAGCTCCCAATCGTGAGTAGTAAGCATATGATGTATAAGATATCCAGCACCGTAGAAGTCCTCCAAGGCAAATTCACCGGATGAACCCGAGCAAACAATCACAATCGTTTCCTCTCGGTGACTATCATTGAGCTTTTTTGCGATGGCATGACCGTTCAGTAACGAAGCCACATACACTCGTTTAGCTTCTCTCGTTCGTTTAATTGCTACGGTTCCATTTGTAGTTGATAATATTAACGTTTTTCCTTTAACAGCTTTCTTTAATTGCAATGGATTAGGATCTAGAAACCCTTCAATTGTTCGCCCTTCATACTCACCTGAAAGCAAATAACTTCCTTCAGGTAACGTTTTCGCTTCTTGCAATGCTTCGTGTTGATCTAGAACAGGAATAACCCGTTCTGCACCAAATTCAAGTGCTGAGGTTATGGTTGATGTTGCTAGAAGAATATCAAGCACAACCGCAATTTTTTCTTCACTAATTTTTGCCTGATCAATATCTTCCTTTTTTAAAACGACATGTATTTTTCCCATATGAACTCCTAACGCTTTACTTTGGCATTGTCACGAGCATGTGCAATTAAACTCGCTACAAACTGATTAAGATGACGAAAGCGTTCATCCGATGTTTGACCCATTTTCCAGCGATAATAGATTTGCTGACAAATGACAGCAAGTTTGAAATAAGCAAATGTTAAATAGAATTTCATTTGCGAGACATCACGCCCTGATTTAGTAGCATAAGACGCAATAAATTCTTCTCTCGTCATAAATCCATTCATAACAGTTACCGGTGCTTTACCCATGCCCTTTTTTAAGATTTCTGGGTCATCTTGGTGCAACCAGTACCCCATTGCGGCACCAAGATCAGCCAGAGGATCACCAACGGTTGTCATTTCCCAATCGAATAAACCTACCATTTTGCTATAGTCTTCCTGATCAAACATCGCATTGTTTAATTTATAGTCGTAGTGAATCACAGTAAGGCTTTGTGATTTAGGGATATTCGAAGCCATCCATGTCGTCAATTCATCAATACCAGGAATATCATCTGTTTTCGAGCGGTTATATCGTTTGATCCAGCCGTGCACCTGACGTTCCATGAAACCATCAGGGTGAGTTACTTTACTTAAATTTGTCCGCTTATAATCAACACTGTGCAAATCAACTAGCGTATCTACCATCGTTTCTGAGATCCTTCTGCACAACTCTTCAGTAGGTTGAACGCCATCAGGAAACGAGGTGTCAAGCACAATTCCCCTTCTTCTTTCCATAAGAAAGAATGGGGCATCAAGTAAAGTTTCATTATAGATGTATGGTTTTGGTGCTAGTGGGAAAACGGGATGTAATTCTCTTAAAATCGTATACTCTCGTTCCATGTCATGCGCTTTTGGAGCAACTGGACCAAGAGGCGGTCTTCTGAGAACTGCTTCCCACTCACCAATCGATAGCTGATACGTCAAATTTGAGTGACCTGTTCCAAACTGTTCAACTATGAGAGGATCATCACTCAGATGTTCAATGTTTTCCTTAATATACCTCTCTAGTTTCTTTAGATCGAGCTGTTCTCCATCTCGGACAGGTATCGTATCGTGTGAATAGGTCATACGCCACTCTCCTGATTACGTAATATTCAGTCATTTACCCTTAAAAAACACCACGCTTATAGCAGTTGATAAGATTCCTCAAGCTTACTTCGCAATTCGTCCGGTATAACTTCGCTTACTTGTTTCTTAAAATCATAATAGACGACAGTCGCTTCACCTTCAGCTACTACACCATCACTTTCCGTATCCTTTATATAGTGCATGAGCGTAAAGCTTTTTGTGCCAATTCGCTTAACAGTCGTTTCTACATGAAGTGACTGTTTAAAATAAGCTTGTTTTAGAAAATCACATTTCGTAGAAACGAGAATAAATGGCCAAGCGTCTGTTCCAGAACGTTTACCTAGATAATCAAAAAATTGTACACGTGCTTCCTCGAGGTATATAAAGTAGCTTGTGTTATTAACATGGCCAAGCGCATCCGTTTCACAAAATCTTACTCTCACACTTGTATGAACGCTCATATCGATTCCTCTTTTCTATTACTTATGAGTAAAAGCAGGCTTTCTCTTTTCGATAAATGCTTGAACGCCTTCTTTAATGTCATCTGTTTGGAAAACTTCCTCGAATAATTCCGCCTCAAGCTCAACAGCTGATTCAATTGGAAGATGAGCTCCTTTATTCACAGCGTGTTTAATTCGTGATAAAGCCTGTAGGGATTGTCCGGTTATTTTGGCAGCAAGCCCCTGCGCATAAGCCATTCCCTGGCCCGACGGTACAACGTGATTTACTAGGCCATATCGATCGGCTTCTTCTGCAGAAATCGGTTCTCCTGTAAACATCATTTCTTTTGCTTTTGCTTCTCCAATCAGTCTAGGGAGCCGCTGAGTTCCCCCACCACCTGGGAAAAGACCTAGCTTTATTTCAGGAAGTCCGAGTTGAGCATGCTCTTCAGCAATACGCATATCGCATGTCATCGCAAGTTCACATCCACCGCCGAATGTTAAACCATTAAGAACCGCAATTGTTGGCTTAGGAAAGTGATCAAGATAGTTTAATACCTGATGAGTTTCCATCACGATATCTTTAAACCCTGTATGTCCAATCCACTCAGGAAATTCCTTAATATCTGCACCAGCCATGAATGCTTTATTACCAGCACCTGTTAAAATCACTGCAACAGCATCTTGATTGGCTTCTAACTCTGTAAATACTTCAAAAAGTTCTGTAGATACTTGCTTACTCAACACATTTAAAGGGGGATTATTAATCGTCACAACCGCTGTTTTCTCATGAATTTCATACGTTACCATTTTCATTAATTCTTCACTCCTTCTTTTGTATAGTCATACCAGCCTTTACCTGTTTTTCTTCCTAATGTTCCAGCTTTCACTTTATCTTCTATCGCCTTTGAAGGTTTATCCTCTGGATTACCTGTTTCATTATAGCGTTGCTGCATCACGTAATAACCTACATCAATTCCTGATAAATCCATCAATTCAAACGGACCGATCGGATGATTTAAGGCTTTTCTACAGATGAGGTCAATATCTTCAAAATCAGCGATGCCTTCCTCATATAAATACATCGCTTCTTTTTGTAAGGCACCAAGAATGCGATTCGCAACAAAACCGGAAATCTCTTTCTTTAACAATACACCTGTTCGATTAATTTGCTCACAAACAGCCATTGTAAGCTTAGCTGTTTCTTCCGACGTTGCATCGCTCATAACAACTTCCACACAATCCATCACTAGTGGTGGGAAGAAAAAGTGCATATTGACAACTTTATCTTTACGATTCGTTGCGGACGCAATTAACGAGTTCACAATCGTTGAACTATTCGTAGCAAGAATTGTATTCGGATCAGCTAGTTGATCAAGCTTTTCAAATACCTCTCGCTTCACATCTAACTTCTCTACAATTGCTTCAATGATGAAATCAGCTTGAACAGCAGCTTCTTCAAGACTAGTCGTGAATTGCAGCCGTTCAAATGCTGCTGATTTTTGTTCTTCGGTTATCTTCCCTTTTGATACCCACTTTGACATAATTCCTTCAAGCTTTTCTCCAGCTTCTTTTAGTGCTTTTTCATTGATATCTTGAATGGTTGTTTCATAGCCACCAAGTGCACAAAGCATCCCAATTTGGTGACCCATTGAACCTGCTCCCAATACTGTAATGTTCTTGACTTCATCGATTTTCATACCTTTTCCTCCTTAATTAACTAACCGGTTAGAATGTTCGGGTCGAAAGCGTTTACATTATAGTGAAATGAGAAAGGAAAGCTTATTCGCTTTCCTCTATTCCGTTTAGTACCATATCAACCAAAATGCTAGCTACTTCCTTATCTGAAACTGGACCGTTTGGTTTATACCACTGATACGTCCAGTTTGTAATGCCAAGAATGGCAAACGTCACAATCCCAATATTGAGATCACTTTTGAATTCTCCGTTTTCAACACCTTGTTTTAAGAGATCCTGAAAGTAATAGCGAATTTGATCACGTTTTGGAAGAATTTCGGCTAAGTTTTCTTCTTTCAAGTTTTTCATCTCACGGAAGAAAACTCGTGCACTATGACCTTCTAATTCGACGTTGTGAATTAACATGTACACCATATCGTATAGCTTAGTTTTACAATCTTTCGACACATCTTCTAAAATTTCCTTTTGTTGCTTAATCATTCCGTCAATATAAGAAGAGTGAATATCCATCAGCAATTCTTCTTTACTCTTAAAATAGTAATAAAATGTGCCCTTCGTTACGCCAATGGCATCGACAATATCTTGAATTGACGTTTCACTAAAGCCTTGCTTCTCAAAAAGCTCAATACTTTTGACAGTCAGTTTGTGTTTCATGCTAGTACCCTCTCAATCTATCAATGTTCATTGATTAAGATTATATCATATGGAGGCTACTCAGAAGCATCCTTAGCTATACTTGACGTGCTTCATCGCGAATGGATCTTCTTAAAATTTTCCCTACGCTAGTTTTAGGGAGCTCGCTACGGAATTCGACGATCTTTGGCACTTTGTATGGAGCCATTTCATCCTGACAATAAGAAACAACTTCTTGCTCTGTTAATTCAGCTCCTGGCTTCTTAACGATAACCGCTTTGACAGTTTCACCACGATAAGGATCCGGAACACCTACTATGACAGCTTCCATAACAGCAGGGTGTTCATAAAGAACCTCTTCAATATCACGCGGATAAATATTATATCCACTAGCAATAATAAGGTCCTTCTTGCGATCAATAATGGAAATATACCCATCGCTGTCCATCTTTGCAATATCGCCTGTATATAGCCAACCATCTCGCAATGTATTAGCTGTTTCTTCTGGCATGTTCCAGTACCCTTTCATAATTTGTGGTCCTTTAATCACCAGCTCCCCTGACTCACCAAACGGAAGCTCTGTTTTCCCTTCACCTAGATCGACAACCTTATATTCTGTTGAAGGAAACCCAATTCCAACACTACCAGGCTTACGTTCACCGAATGGTGGATTTACATGAGTCGTCGGCGAAGCTTCACTCAATCCATATCCTTCGAGTATTTTGGCCCCAGTTTTTCTCTCGAATTCCTTCATTAATCCAACGGGCATTGGCGCGCTTCCGCTATTACAGGTCCGAATGCTACCGAGATTATACTTTTCTGCATCAGGATGATTTGTAAGTCCTACATACATCGTTGGGACGCCTGGAAACATTGTTGGTTTTTCGGTTTCGATCGTCTTCAATACTTCATCAACATCGAATCTTGGTAAAATCACGCTCTCCGCACCAATTCGAATTGACAAATTCATACAAGAAGTCATTCCAAAAACGTGAAATAACGGAATGACCGTTAGGCACTTCTCTTCACCAAAGATAAACTCTCCTTTAAAGAATTCAAGGCTTTGCTCTACATTTGCAATTAGATTACGATGAGTGAGCATTGCTCCTTTTGATCTCCCAGTTGTCCCGCCAGTATATTGAAGCACGGCGATTTCTTCCTTTGGATCGACAGAAATTTCGTTTAGTTGCTGAGTTGAGCTTTGAATAAATTGGTCGAAGGTCATATCTGGAGCGAAAGATGCCTCAGTAAGCTGAAGGGAAACAACAATAACGTTTTTCACATTCGTCTCATTCTGTATCGCTTTTAATCTTGGATAAAGGGCATCATAGATCACAATCGTTTCCGCACCTGAATCCGCTAATATGTACTGAAGTTCGCGTTCAACGAGCATTGGATTAATTTGTGTAATGGTTCCTCCTGCTCTTAATACACCATAGTAGCTAATAGCAAACTGTGGACAGTTAGGCAGCATGAGGGCGACACGATCTTTTGGTTTCATTTGAGAGGTATTCTGAAGCGCAGAACCAAATGCTGAAGAAAAGTGCCCCAGCTCACGGTACGTTATTTTTTTCTGATAGAAAGATAACGCAACATGATCTGGATAATCGTTCACTGTTTTCATTAACATATCTTGAAGTGAAATGTTCGGGATATCAATCGTACTGGAAATCGATTCAGGGTAATGCTTAAACCAACTCTTTTGCTCGTTCATGCTTACACCTCCGAATAATTAAAACGTTAATCCTCCTCCGTCAACAAGAAGGCTAGTTCCTGTTACGTATGAGGCCTCATCCGAGACTAGAAACAGCACGGCGTTTGCAATTTCTTCTGGTTGTCCTACCCTTTTTAGTGCATTGGCTTTTGAGATAATGGGCCATTTACGATCGTCTTCCTTCCACGGTGTAACAATATTCGTATCGATAACACCTGGACACACAGCATTCACTCGAATATTCTTACCTCCGTATTCAAGTGCAGCATTTTTCGTTAATGTAATCACACCGCCTTTAGATGCATTGTAAGGAGCCATGAATTTTTTCCCTTTAAGCCCTAATAAGCTAGATGTGTTTACAATAGAACCACCGTTTCTTTCTTCCATTAATGGAATACTGAATTTCATTCCTAGAAAAACGCCTCGTAAATTAATCGACACGACACGGTCCCATTCATCAACGGACATATCAGCTAACTTTACTTCTTCATTACTAACACCAGCATTATTAAAAAGAATGTCGAGTCCACCATAATGCTTTCCACATTCTTCTACAAGCGCTTTCATATCTCCTTCATTTGCTGTGTCTGTTTTTACAAAAATGGCATCACCTCCCATTTCCTTCACTTGTTCGACAGTTTCCTCTCCAGTTTCAGAGTGAATATCTGAGATAACTACTTTCGCCCCTTCATTTGCAAAGCGAATGGCAGTCGCTCTTCCAATTCCTCCTCCGCCTCCAGTAACAATCGCGATTTTATCCTGCAGCCTCATTTTACGCCTCCCTTATTCTCTTTCAAGTATTGTAGCGATCCCCTGACCTCCACCAATACAAGCTGTAATCAGCGCATATTTTCCATCTCTACGATCAAGCTCATAAACTGCCTTTGTGGCTAAAATCGCTCCTGTTGCACCTAATGGGTGACCATGAGCAATAGCGCCTCCATTGACGTTCAGCACATCATGGTTCATGTTAAGTTCTCGATCACATGCAAGTACCTGTGCAGCGAACGCTTCATTAATTTCAATTAAATCCATTTCCTCAAGAGATAATCCAGTTTGCTGTATAACTTTATTTGTAGCAGGAACAGGTCCAATTCCCATAATATTAGGATCTACTCCGCTTACAGCATATCCTTTAACTACGGCAAGTGGTTTCAAACCGAGCTGCCCTGCTTTTTCACGCGACATGACAATGAGAGCGGATGCCGCATCATTTAAGCCTGAGCTAGATCCAGCTGTCACCGATCCTCCCTTCTTAAAGACAGGTGCCAAGGAAGAAAGCCGTTCCAAAGTAGTTTCAGGTCTAGGATGTTCATCCTTTGTCACTTCAATTGGGTCACCCTTACGAACAGGAACATGAACAGAAGCAATCTGCGAGTCAAAATATCCCTCTACCATAGCTTTACTCATTCGTTCCTGACTTCTTAGTGCAAACTCATCTTGTTCTTCTCTAGAAATTTGATATTTCTCTGCCAAATTCTCGGCTGTAATTCCCATTGGAGGATCTCCAATTTCATCAGGGGAAAGCCTGGATTTCATAAAGCGTGGTGGCATTGTACTATATGGTTTTGAAGGCTTTTCCATTAAATAAGGCGCTTGACTCATACTTTCTGCCCCTCCGACAATATAAACGTCTCCGTCTCCCGATTTAATCGCCTGTGCAGCAAGATTAATCGCATTCAGTCCGGATCCGCACTGTCGATCGATTGTTAAACCTGGTATAGAAAGCGGAAGACCAGCCTGCAATGCTGTCAGTCTAGCGATATTTCCGCCACCGCCAATAACATTTCCAAAGATCACATCATCGATTGATTCAACCCCCAAATTGATTCGAGCAACGGCTTCCTTAAGAGCGATTGCCCCAAGCTCGTGTGCTTGAATCCCAGCAAACGCTCCTCCTTGCCTACCAATAGGTGTTCTTACGCTTGAGACAATAACTGCATCACGTTTCATATTAGTTTCCTCCCCCATTACATTGCATGTTGTCCACCATCAACAATTAAAATATCTCCTGTTACATAATTAGAAGCATTTGATGCTAGAAATAGTGCTGCCCCTTTTAGATCATCATCTGAACCAAAGCGATTAAGTGGAGTCGTTTCTAACATTTTTTCGCCACCTGCATCAATCAATCCCTTCGACATTTTTGTAGGGAAGAATCCTGGTGCAATCGCATTAACATTTATGTTATAGCCACCCCACTTTACAGCAAGATCTTTTGTAAATGTGATAACGGCTCCTTTACTCGTGTTATAACCAATCGCGTCCATATAGCGTGGATCAGCACCACCAAGACCTGCGACAGAAGCAATGTTAATGATTTTTCCACTTTTTTGGTTAATCATTTCTTTTCCTACGGCCTGTGCAAAGAGAAATGTCCCAGTTACATTAACTTCCATAACTTTATGCCATGCTTGAAGTGGCATTTCAACGACTGGCGCACCCCATGATGCACCGCTGTTATTGACAAGAATATCAATGCGACCAAATTCTTTCATCGTTTCATCTACAACATGCTGAACTTGCTCTTGATTCGTTACATCACATTCAAAAGCTAGAGACTTTACTCTGGCTTTCTGTAGCTCCTCACTAACAGCTTCACAAGCCTCTCGTTTCCTTGAACAAATAACTACATTAGCTCCAGCTTCTGCAAATCCTTCTGCGATTTGCTTACCAAGTCCTCTTCCACCTCCTGTAACAATCGCAGTCTTACCAGTTAAGTCAAACAGTTGCATAACATTCATCCTATATCCCCCTCGTTATCTATACTTCTTCAATTCTTGTCTTGCTACTGCGCTACGATGCACTTCATCCGGACCATCAGCCAGTCTTAGCGTTCTCGCATTAGCCCAGTGAGCAGCTAGCGTATAATCATCACTAACTCCAGCACCGCCAAAAGCTTGGATAGCGCGATCAATAACACGAAGCGCCATATTAGGAGCCACTACTTTGATCATCGCAATTTCTGCTTTCGCTTCTTTGTTCCCAACTGTATCCATCATATATGCCGCTTTTAAGGTAAGAAGTCTTGCCTGTTCAATTTCAATACGAGAATCAGCGATCCATTCTCGAACAACACCTTGCTCAGATATTTTCTTCCCGAACGCTTCTCGTTCTTGTACGCGCTTACATAAATCTTCAAGTGCGCGCTCTGCCGTACCGATTAATCTCATACAGTGATGAATTCGACCAGGACCAAGTCGCCCTTGAGCAATTGCAAAACCTTTTCCTTCTTCCCATAGCATGTTTGTAGCAGGTACTCGAACATCTTTATATTCAATTTCAGCATGTCCGTGCGGTGCGTGGTCATACCCAAAGACAGGAAGAACACGTTTTATTGTAACGCCTTTCGTATCAAGAGGAACAAGAATCATCGACTGCTGTTCGTGCTTTGATGCGTTCGGATTGTTTTTGCCCATTACAATAGCAATTTTGCACCTAGGGTCACCTGCACCTGACGACCACCACTTTGTTCCGTTGATAACGTACTCATCACCATCACGTTCGATTCGTGCTTGAATATTTGTAGCATCAGATGACGCAACATCAGGTTCTGTCATTGAGAAGCAGGAGCGGATATCCCCAGAAAGAAGAGGTTCAAGCCATTGTTTCTTTTGCTCCGCTGTTCCGTAACGGACTAATACTTCCATATTTCCAGTGTCAGGTGCCGCACAGTTAAATACTTCAGGCCCAATCATAGAACGCCCCATTACTTCACAAAGAGGAGCATATTCAGCATTGGTAAGACCTGCGCCATACTCACTATCTGGAAGAAAAAGATTCCATAATCCAGCATCTTTCGCTTTCTGTTTTAACTCTTCCATAATTGGTGGAATGGCAGACCACCTACTATCTTGCGCTGAAAGCTGTTCTTCATAGACTTTTTCATTGGGGTATACATTCTCATCCATAAATGCCGTTAATTTTTCAAGATACGATAAGCAATGCTCTGAATAGTCGAAATTCATCATTTGTTGGCTCCTTTTACCAGTTATCTAACTAACCGGTTGGTATGTTCTTGTAATAAGTATAAATTTATTATTCAAAATATTCAATACAAATGTTAAAATTTAAAATCCTGTTGGCCAATTAGCTAAATTTCTATTGCTTTTTGAACCGTTTTTATAACACGCCAGTTCAAGGGTTCTGGCAAGAAACACCCGCGTTTCACCTGGATCAATGACATCATCGATTAAATGCTTCGCGGCTGCTTTATAAGGAGAACTATCAAAGCTCCATTTCTCTAAAAGCTTCTCTCGATCCTGTTTCGGATTTTCAGATTGCATTAATTCTCTGCCATAAACGACATTCACACCAACTTCTGGTCCAGTAAAATTAATTTCTGCTGATGGCCAGGCGACGACAAAATCCGCTCCCATTGTTGGGCCACACATATTCCCGTAAGCTGCCCCTACACTTTTTCTGATGACTACGGAAAGTTTCGGAACCGTGGACTGCGCTAGAGCCTGATTCCACATCATAATTTTCGTCGGGATTTTTCCCTTTTCTGCTTCGGAACTTACTCGGAACCCTGGAATGTCGTGAAGGAAAATCAAAGGTATATGAAATGAATCACACATACAGATAAAATCAGTCGCCTTTTCACATTCCTGTACACCAGCAGCACCTGCATATTTCATCGGTTGATTTGCAATAACCCCTACTGTCCTTCCTCCTATTCTTGATAGAACAGTTAAGAGAGCAGGTCCAAACTCGGGTTTAAGTTCAAAGAACTCCCCGTTATCGACTAACTCTTTCAACACCTTTTTCATGTTATACGCACGATTCCGTTTCTCTGGAACAATTGAAAGTAGCTGATCAACTCGCCTTTCGAGCGAATCCTCATTGTGACATAATGGTGGTTCCTCTTCACTATGCGAAGGAAGATAGCTTAAGAATAACTTCAATTGATCAATGCATTCCTCTTCCGAGTCTGCAGATTGATCAATCTGACCTGTGTGCTTATGATGAATTTCAACACCTCCTAGCTGATTCTCTGTTATTTTCTCTCCAGTTGCAATCTCAAGCATTCTTGGACCAGCTACCCCCATGCACGTCCCATTCAGCTGTGTCACAAAATCCGAAGACACCGCTAGCCATGTTGGTCCTCCGAAACTATCACCTAAAATCGCTGTGACCATCGGAACTTCACGATGATGCATTAACATTTCTTGAGGGAAAAGCTTATCACTAATACCATCAGAGCCCATTCCATCTGGCATTCGGAGACCTCCCCCTTCACTTAAATTAACTAATGGTAAACCTCTCTTTAATGCATACGCATGAGCAGCTTTTGTTTTTCGAATATGGACAGCACCTTCTGTACCTGCAAATACTGTTTTATCACCAGCTTGAACTACTACCGGGCGTCCATCTACCCGAGCAACTCCACAGATCACACCGTCACCTGGACTTTTTTCCTCGAGTCCTGGAATATCAGACGAGGTTAATTTACCAAGTTCAAGAAAGGACCCTTCATCAACTAGTAGGGCAATTCGCTCCCTAGCTGTCTTTTTACCTTTTGCATGAAGCGCGTCGATTTTATGTTGTCCCCCCATACGCTCTGCAAAAACTCTACGATTCTTTAACTCTTCTACAATATTCTCCATAATCTCACTCTCCTTATCTATCTTTTAACAGTCTTCTCAACACTTTACCTGAAGATGTTGCGGGTAAGCTCTTTCGAATTTCAATCACTTTTGGTGCTTTATAAGCTGCCATATGAGCTTTCGCCCATGCTAATAATTCTTCTATAGATCGATTTGAATCGTTAGGGTCAAGGACAATGACAGCTTTAATGATTTCTCCTTTTTGCTGATCAGGTATTCCGATAACAGCTGTTTGCATAATGGCTGGATGTTCATTCATTAGTGCTTCTACATCTTCTGGAAAAACGCTATATCCTGAGCTCTTTATCATTTCTTTTACTCGACCTTTAAAATACAAATATCCTTCTTCATCAAGGTGACCAATGTCGCCTGTATGAACCCATCCGTTTTTAAGCGTAGCCGCAGTCTCTTCGGGTCGATTGTAGTAACCTTTAAACACACCAGGGCTTTGAATAATAATTTCTCCTTCTTCATAAGGTGGTAGCTCATCCCCACTCTCAAGACCGACGATTTTAATGGTAGTATGATGAATCGGAATGCCACAACTCCCATACTTAATGTTTTCTTTTGGCATAAAAGTGTCACATGTATGTGTCTCACTCAATCCATAAGAAGCTTCATAAAGCAAACCGCCCGTTATTTCTTTCCATTGATTTGCTAGTTTTTCAGTTACTTGGAGCCCAAAACTCGTCGCTAGGTTTAGTCGAAGGGAAGTAAAATCACGCTGTTCAATATTTGGTATTTGCATGATCGCTCCATTCATTGGAGCAATGCTATACCACATTGTAATACGATGATCCTCAATTGTACGAACTACGGTTTCTGGGTCAAATCGACTTAGTAACACCGTTTCATTGCCACTATAAACTGGAAGATTGACGCCCATAACCATTCCAGCAATATGACATAACGGGGCATTGGTCAGTAGCTTTTCACCTTCCCCTACTTGATTACATGTCATTGTGGCAACGCTTTTATATAAAACGTTTTCATAAGTTAACATAGCTGCTTTCGGTCTTCCTGTTGTGCCAGATGTAAACACCATCAGAGAAACCTCATCTAATTGAACATTAGCAGACTGAAATAGATTCGATTCTGTTTCAAAAAGTGATTCAAGAGTCGTAAACCTTGAGGCTTCCTCGGAGTTAAGTAATTCTTGCGGTACGAGAGAGAGATTTTCCTGCTGAATAAGTGATTGATAAGAAACCGTAACAATAAAGGAGAGACTATCTTCCATTTCGTGAAGCATTGGCAACAGTTCTAGGCCAGATACGATACCTTTGATATCTCCTTCGCTTATTAAATATGAAAGCTCTGATGATTTATACATTGGGTTTAATGGTACAACAACTGCCCCGAGCTTTTGGATCGCATAATGGGAAATAAGATATTGCGGACAGTTTTGCATAAATACTGCCACGTGATCGCCTTTCGTTACCCCTATCCTTGCCAAATAATTAGCCAATTGATTTGATCGCTCATTCCATTCCTTCCATGTCAATTCGTAACCATAGTAATGGATTGCTGTTTGATTTGGTGAAACTTCGGCATTTAATGCAAGATATTCATGAAGCGGCTTTTTCCCATTTAAGTATTCTAACGTTACTGGAACAGCTTCTGGCCAACTCGTTTTCATTTTTTTCATAATAGCCTCCTTCATACTGACCGTATGGTATGTCTTTCGTTTATCATACATGTAGCCGTTCTCACTATTCAATATAAAATTCATGTTTTACATAGATAAAATTGGGAAATAGTGTTTTATCACTTTGAAAGGAAGAATGAAGATGAATAAAAACTTATACCAGCTCACACAAGAATATGAAAAATTCACCGATGACTGCAAAGGTGAAACCGTTCCAGAATTTGTAGAGAATTTCATATATGGCTCAATGGACTACAACGAACAGAACCTTCCTAAACTAACGGAAGAAATGGGAAAACAAGCTCAGAATCAAGAACCAGAAGAATTTAAAAGAGCTTTTGACGAAATGCTCCTATATCTAAGAGATCGATTTATGGCGCTCGATCCAGACAAAGAATATTGGCCACTTCACTACCGTGAAGGCGTTAGCGCATTTGTAGCGATGATTGATGGGTTAATCGTTCAATATTTCTCAGGCCTATATACAGTAGAAGAATTGAAAGAGCGTACTCCACTATTTGCTGCGGTCATTCTTAATGGATTCGTTGGTGTTAATGAAAACGAATATGAAGCTCTATCGACAGATTAATTGAAAAAAATCCTGCCATGCCGGCAGGATTTTTCATCTATTATCTTTGCAGGTGATAAACTTGTGAATACTTCTCTTCAAGATATTGAATCAAATATTCAGCATTTAGCCCTTCGCCAGTAATGTCTTTAATAATATCAATTGGTTGCTTTAGCTTACCGTACTGATGGATGTTTTCTGTTAACCATTCTTTAATAGGCACCAAGTCACCCTGTTCTAATAGCTCATCAAATTGTGGGATGTCTTTTAACATAGCATTCTTAATTTGAGCCGCATAAATGTAACCTAGCGCATAGGAAGGGAAATAACCAAATGAGCCACCTGACCAGTGGACATCCTGAAGAACGCCGACCGCATCGTTATCTGGAGTAATGCCTAAATACTCCTCCATTTTTTCGTTCCAGATCGTTGGCAAATCCTTCACTTCAATTTCTCCATTAATCAATCCTTTTTCAATTTCGTAACGAACCACGATATGCAGCGCATACGTCATTTCATCTGCTTCAATTCGAATCAAAGAAGGACCTGCAACGTTAATGGCACGGTAATAATCTTCTAATGAAACATCATTAAACTGTCCAGTTGAATAGCTTTTAAGCTTGTCGTAATTGTTTTTCCAAAATGATTGATGACGACCCACGAAGTTTTCCCAGAAAAGAGACTGTGATTCGTGAATCCCCATAGACGTACCAGTACATAAAGGCGTGCCAATCAATTTGGGTGATAAATTCTGTTCGTATAAAGCATGACCACCCTCATGAATCGTACCAAATACTGCTGTGCGAAAATCACCTTCATCATACTTCGTCGTAACACGCACATCACCAGGATTTAGTCCAGTTGCAAATGGATGAACCGTCGTATCAAGACGACCAGCGTCAAAGTCATACCCCATTTTCCTCAATACTTCCATACTGAAGGCTTGTTGCTTATCTTGTGGGAAATGTTCAAACAAAAAGTCAGTTTTAGGCTGATCACTCGCATTAACAACTTGTTGTACAAGTGGCACAATATGTTCTCTAAGTTGGTTAAATACGCGATCAATCATTTTCACTGTTACACCTGGTTCAAATAGGTCAAGCAGCGTATCATATTTATTTTCATCGTATCCCCAATATTCGACAAATTTCTGATTAAATGCCACAAGCTTTTCGAGATACGGTCTAAACAATTCGAAGTCAGCTTTTTCCTTCGCTTCTTCCCAGATCGTCTCTGCTTTCGAACTTAAAATGACATATTCAGAGTACTCTTCTGCAGGAATTTTTATGTTCCGATCGTAGTCTTTACGGCACTCTTCTACCGTTTTACGAGTGATTTCACTTAATTCAGTTTGCTGGTCTTCCTTTGTAAGCTCATCAAGATACCCCTTCATTTCAGGAGATACCGACATTTCAAAAACTTCAGAAGACATCATTCCAATAACCTCAGAGCGCTGTTCAGCACCTTTTTTGGTGCGCCAGTGCGGAGATCCCAATACATAACCCCAATCGCTTCATTAAAACTCGTCATTTTCTTTACATAATTTAAAAATTCCTGCTCGGTTTGTTTGATTTCTGTTGCCAAATCGTTCAACTCCTTAAAAAGTAATTTCCTTCATAACAATAAATTCGACATATCTCGTTTAACTATGTAAGGATTTGTCGGAAGTTAAAAAATTCTAAAATAATGGATATGAACTATCTCATGTTATCCTTTGGATAAGCTCAATAGTTCAAGGAGGGATTCAGATGTCAATTCAAAATCTGATAAACACATTTGATCAAGTAAAAGGAAGAAAGCCTGCTAGTGCAGACGAACTACTCGACTTTATCCAGGTGAATTATTTACAAGGTTCGATTTCTTTATATGAGTATCAAACCTATTTTAAAGAGCTCCACTCACAAGGCGCAAAGAAACCAGAGTACTTCACGCATGAAGAAATGAAAGCCTTTTAATCCCTCTTGTTCTATCCTACCATAAGTTACTAATGATACGTACATGAAAAGCCATGGGCAATGCTGCCCATGGCTTTTCTACATTTCCAAACTTCTTTATACGGCATTCATAATAATTGCAATCACCAGACCAATAAGGGCAATTGTTGCAATAATTGATAATAAAGAAAGCGCTATAAAAATCCACCCAGCCACTTTACGTCCCGTTTTAAGTAGATAAATTCCAAGTGTAAGAAATGTAAATAGGAATCCTAATACTCCCCATAACCAGGGATTCTTATCATGCTTTGGAGCGTCCATTATTAGAAATATGGCGACTGCAATAGGTACAATAAGACCAATAAACTCGATTGTAAACCCTCCTTCCGTCATTCCCGACCCGGAAAGAATACACGATATTTTATGATTCGTCTATAATAATTTCTAATTTTTCTTTATTTATGTAAAAATGATGAAATAATCCATAAGCTACTATTTCTTTATCATTCCATAACTTTGTTCGATATACAGAAAACACGTACATATTCGTTCTAGTGGTATTTGCTTCAACATATGGAATGACAGCCAAATCGACGCCTATTTCCATAAGCGCATTTTGGTCTTTTTTAAGTTGATCCCCTACCCACCTACTATAATCAGTCTGATTAGGATTTGTATGAAACATTACGAACCCTAATACGACGATGATAATAGACATAGTTTTTTTTCATTCATTTCACCCCTCTCTTGTTTCTTTAGCTCTTTTATACCATATACATATTATTCCGTTTAAATGTCTATTAGACGTGGGAACAAATAAGTACATCATAAGTTAAGGGGAGGAAAAATGAAAATGAGACAACATCGAATCAATACGCTAAAACCAGGTGAACACTATACCGCCAAAGAACTGGATAGCTTTGTATCAACGACGGATGTTCTTTTACTTTCAAGTAATGCTTCACAACTTTTTTCTGATCCGGAACGTGAGTATAAGGTGACCCATGAAGTGGAAGGTTTTTTTGAACATTCTTCTGATGAAGGTGAGAAGTACTTTCGGGATAAACGTGCTTATGTTGTTGAAAAAGTATAATGACCTGTTATAAAAGATAATTACTATCAAAAAATCCAAATTAAAACACCTCTCGTCACTAGAGAGGTGTTTTTTACAGTCTTATTATATTAATCTTTCTTTGGCGGTCTCGGTCCAAAGTATTGATAGTAATGCGTTTTGATATCACCATTGTAGAGTTTGCGGTTCTTTGTTGATTTCTTTCCATAAACTTCTTGGAAGCGAGGATGTGAAGTTAGAATATAAACAGACCATGTATCAAGACGCTCACGGAAGGCTTTTCCCATCTTTCGATACATGTCTTCCACTTCTTCTCTTTCACCAAGACGCTCACCATACGGTGGGTTTCCGATGAGAGTACCATACTCAAACTTAGAGCTAACATCCGTAACTTGCATCTGCTTAAATTGAATCATATCTCCAAATCCAGCTTCAAGAGCATTATTCTTAGAAAGGTCGACCATTTTAGGGTCAAGGTCGCTACCAAAAATGTGAAGAGGTTGATCGTAATTTGCAAGGTCCTCCGCTTCAATCATAGCTTCTTCCCAGCGCTTCTTCCCGATCCACTCCCAATCTTCAGAAGCAAATTCTCGATTAAAACCGGGTGCGATGTTTTGGCCGATCATAGCTGCTTCAATTGGAAGAGTTCCTGATCCACAGAATGGATCCATGAATGGTTTATCTGCATTCCAATTCGTTAGCATCACCATTGCTGCTGCCATAGTTTCCTTAAGTGGAGCTGCACTATGGAGGTACCTGTACCCTCTACGGTGCAAGCCTTTGCCACTCGTATCAATTGTAAGAATAGCCGTATCCTTGTGAATCGCAACTTCGATTTTAAATAGTGGTCCATCTTCATCAAACCACGAAACGTTATATTTTTCCTTCATGCTCTCTACGATCGCTTTTTTGACAATCGCCTGGCAGTCCGGAACACTATATAATGTCGACTTTACAGATCGACCACTTACGGGAAACTCAGCATTTTCGGGTAGTAAATCTCCCCACGGGAGTGCTTTCGTTGCTTCGAAAAGCTCATCAAATGTCGTTACTTTGAATTCCCCGACTTTAAGCTTAACCCTGTCAGCTGTTCTTAACCAGTAGTTCGATCGACAGATTCCAATTTCATCACTTTCATAAGTGACTTTTCCGTTATCGACACGTACATTTTCAAAACCAAGATCCTTTACTTCACGAGCAACCAATGATTCGAGCCCCATGGTGGCCGTTGCAATTAGTTCCATTTTCGCCATTTTACCCACTCCAATCTTTTGCTCTTTTATGTAACGTAGGTTTACCCTATTATCATACAAAAATAAATTGTTTCATGTTAGACCTATTTCGCGTGGAGGAGAGAATGTATTCTTTTAAGTCTTTTTATTATGCTTTCCAATCCATGCGCATTCATAGCCTTAACGTACAAAAAAGCCCCTTAAGGGCTTTTCATCAAAGATGATAACGTTCTGTAAGCCATGTTCTGTTCCATCGTACTGCGAACGGGTCTCCCCTCGTACTCAGGTGGTAATCATCTATCTCCAGACGCGTCCTCACCGCCTGGCTTTCTCTCCGTTCAATTCCTTCAAGAAAGCTCCCCTACCATAATTTGGGTTTCTCGCTCGTGGGGTTTACCTCGTTCCACTCTTAATGTTTCCATTAAGACTTCGTCACTGTGGCACTTTCAGAGTATTCGGGCCTTATCCGTGAAGAACTTAGGCCGTTTCCCCGCCGTTAGCCCAATTGGACTACCCTGACTTATTGTTTCATCAGGCACGAACACTACGATCATCTCAGATCGTGCGAGCATGGACTTTCCTCTACATGCCACTTAATTGCGACATACAGCGACTACCCGAACGTTATCATTGTTAGGACAGCAAAAGCAATTATATCTTATATTCTACAATGATGCAAGGTTGCTTAAAGAATTGTTATGTTTATTTTTATTAATATAGTACGGTAATTGAAATTTTTAAAACTGTAAAAAATAAACCGCCGTTTGGTGGTTTATTCGTACAGCTTACTCCCGAAAACGTGTTTCTCTAGGTTTGATAGTCGTTTTAGGATATCATAATTGGTATTTCCAGGCTGCGTTTGAGAACGCGTCTGCTGTCTCTTTTGTTGCTCAGACATACGATCCATCTCTCTTCTAAGACGCGTATTCTCTTGTCTCAGCTGTTCAATGTCATTTTCAAAACGCTCATAATCTTTAATTACTACGTCCAAAAACTTGTCGACATCATCCTGATCATAACCGCGAAATCCGCTTTTAAAATCTTTTTCAAGAATATCTTTAGCTGTTAATTGAGTCGGTTGTTGCTCTGCCATTTTATCACCTCTGTATGTATGCAGTTATTGTCTTTATTTTATTCTTCCAAAAGAGCTTCCTCTTGTCAATCGGAATCTCTTCTATTCTCCTTATTGACTGTAGAAATCGGGATTACTTTCACGTAAATCCTGCTCTAATAAATCAAGGTCAATAGGTGTGATGGTAAAAACTTCGTAACCTTCATCCGTTCTCTGTCTGTTCTTTGCTTCTTTCAAGTAATAATCAGGAGAACCAGGCGTATCTTCGTCATATAATACGAGCATAGCATGACTCTTACGAACGAGAAATTCATTCTTTGCTTTCAATTGCCCTGGATTTTCGTAAGGTCGACTTGTGATTGATTCAACAAAGTCAGCTTCTCCCATGATCATTTGATAGAATTCTTGAGTAGGCTCTTTCCATTTACTTTCTTGATCTAGGAATGGCGTTAAAACGGCTAGCTTTAAATCGGGATACATTTCTCTTAAATCAAGTGCGACTTCAGCAGCCCAGAGCTCAACACCAGTTTGCCCACTGATTAGTATCCACTCAAAATCTCTCTCTTCGATAAGCTGAGACATGCGACTCTGAAGGGCTGCCTTTATAATTGGAAGTCCAGGATGATCGTCGTTAAATATTCCTAGTTCGTGTGCCTTATAGCCAGTAACAAGTAAAACGTTTGCCACTTAGACACCTCCTATGTAAAAACGAACTGGAAGACCAGTTCGTTTCATTATTTCGTTATTTTCTTCTTTTTTGAGCAGGACTTACTTGACCTGGCATACCATTGCCATTTGGTCCTTGCATAGCTCCTGCTACTTGGGAAGGATTAGTAGGTGCGTATCCAGCCGGCATTGCGCCTGTCGGGCGTGGTGGCGGATAATTGTTCATGTGTGAAGCTAGCACTTCCTCTGACTCTGTTAAAGGATAACTATGATTGTGCTCATACATGTGATGATGGACGTTTTTAATATGCGTAGGATGAATATGATCTACGTTGTGCTTATAATAGTGATTCTTGACACAACATTTTGTCGGATAAACAACAGGACTTGTCGGACATGGACCTCCAGGACCTTGCATTGCTGGACTTACCTGACCTGGCATGCCGCCTTTCATGGCCGGACTCACCTGATTTGGCATATTCGCATTTGGACCCTGCATTGCTGGACTTACTTGATTTGGCATATTCGCATTAGGTCCCTGCATTGCTGGACTTACCTGGTTTGGCATATTTCCATTCGGGCCCATGCGGTGATGTCTATGAAACATAGTGTAGGTTCCCCCTTCTTAAATTGGTGAATTCCCTACTAGCCTATGTTGATCACGATGTACATGTACTGTGTATTCGTCCTTATTTCCTCAATACAAACGCAATTTCCACGCCTATTTTTGTACGACTACTTCATTGTCACTATAAATCTGGGCCGACTCACTAATTTGACTCATAACGACCACTGTTAACGCAATTACCATAAAAAACATTACCATAATGACCTGCTTCAATTACCATCTCTCCATTACATCAAATCTGAATCCTTTTCTAAAAAAACAGAAACTTCAATATACTACTCAAAGTTACAACAAGAGACGACAATTGTAAACGGTGTTTCTACATGTTTTCTAAAAGAAATCGTCGAATATCATCTCTTTGTGCGCTTGCCCGGGGAATAATTAGGAAAATGAAGCTATTTCCTACCAAATACGAGATTATCTCTGGCAATTCGCCGTCTTATTTCTTGTTCATGACCGTCTTTCATGTCCAATTTGTGAAACATTTTCAAACAGAGTTCCGCTGTCATTCTTGCGTCGTTTAGGGCATGATGACGTTCATGACGTTCAATATTCAACTTCCTTATCAACGAATCAAGCTGCGGATTACTGCGAGGAAATAATTCCTTCGCCAGTGCTTCCGAATCCAAATAAGGTGGTAAATAATCTGGCAACCCCCATTTTTGAACGAGTGTTTGTAGAAAATAAACATCAAATTT
The DNA here is from genome assembly GCF_050467905.1 of Pseudalkalibacillus sp. NRS-1564. Taxonomy (NCBI): domain Bacteria; kingdom Bacillati; phylum Bacillota; class Bacilli; order Caryophanales; family Fictibacillaceae; genus Pseudalkalibacillus; species Pseudalkalibacillus sp. NRS-1564. The sequence continues at coordinate 39,937 of NZ_JBITPM010000012.1, forward strand.
AACGGGATGAGCAATAAGAGTCGTCCCTTTACTAAACGCCATAAATTCTTCAAACGCTTCAATAAATGTCCATCCCGCTCTTATTTCATCAATGGATAGACCCGTTAGCTGTCTAACAACTCGCGGTACTTTATGAATAGGGCGAACAATTCGATAGAAAGTTTCCTCGAGAATCCTTCCTTCAACAAGATCGATTTTCACCGCACCGATCGAAATAACTTCATCCCCGATAGCTGGATAAAAACCCGTCGTTTCGAGATCGTAAACAGTAAAATATCGACTGCTTGATTCTTGATATAATAACAGTGACTCCTGTAATCGATCATAAACTGGTAAAGCCTTGTCCCTTTTGATCTTTTTCTGCCATTTCACACGATCATATAGATAATAGCGCAATAATTTCAAACCTATGGACGACATTGTTAAATACTCCGATTCCTTCGAAAGCTTAATTCACTTACCTGCTGCATCCGTTTTGCTACAAGCAACGCTTCCCTCATTTTCCTTCTCTCTTCTTTTTCCCATTCGATTGGCCTTACTTGATTCGAAATCTCTACCCCTTTTTCTAGTTGATAAAGGTTTTGTCTAACACGGAACGTATAAAGGTAATGAAGAGATGTTTCGATATTGATCACATCACGATGATGAAAAATTTCTTTTTTCTTTAACTCATGAAGCCTTTTAATTGTATTAACTTCTTCCACTCCATATTTCATTGCAAAAATTCGAATACCGTTCACGATTTGCATAATAGCAGCTTTTTTCAAATCAAGCGTTTTTTCTTTTCCACGAAGTTGAAGCTTTCCAAGAGGATTTAACGGCACGCGAAAACGAATCGTATCCTTCATTAACAGCATTTGAAGCGTTTGAGCTTTCTTAATTCGCGCAGTAATGCGACTTCTTAATGTTCGTGCGAGATCAAAATCTCCGTAAACAGGACGAAAATCCATAAAAATTGTAAAATTCCGGATCTCTTCAGCATCTGTTTCAGTAATCCAACGATTTACTTCTGTTTGCCAATTAGAAAGGGAGCGTCTCCATTTCTCATTTTTCGCCATTATGCCACCCTCACACTCAGGAAGACCACATGTCGTAAGCATCGTATTGATTTTCTTTGCAAATATCGAGAAATACGTTTCAATTTCCTGTTTATGCTCGAGGTGTTCATAATCATCAATAATAAGTCCGTTGTCTTGATCTGTACTAAAAGCCTGTTCTTTGCGCCCTTCGCTCCCCATAACGATGAAGCAAAAGTTCACTGGCGCCCGTCCATATCCCTCACTGATCATTTCCTTCTCTGCAAGTAAAATAATGCGTCGATGCATTTCATCATTATAATTGGACATCATCTCACATATTTCATAACCCAACGTATTTGCGTCAAGTAACTCTTGAATAAATGAGCGGAATTCTTCATGTATTGGTGGTGAAAGATTCATTATTTCATTAAGCTCTTTAGCTCGTGATAGTCGATAGGACAGATCTAAATAGGCCGATTCCTGAATCCCTAAGAAAGATTTTGCTGAAACCATACCGACAATACGATCTCGCTTTACAACAGGTAGCAAAGAGACTTTGTGAAATTTTAAGTACGCCAATGCTTCATAACTAAAGGCATCCTCTTCTACCATATTAGGTTTTTGATACATCCACTTATGAATAGGATCTTGAAATTGTCCCATTGTAAGTGCATTTATGACCTCTAGCGGTGTTATTGTACCAAGAACACTTTCACGATCTTCACTTACTATCACACCGTCATAATTTTTCGTTCGAAAGAGCTCAGCTGTTTCTAATACCGTATAAGTTGGTGGGATCGTCACCTTCGTATCCATAATCGCGCTCACTCGTGTTCTATACAAGGCGATGTTTTCACCATCGGCCTCCCGATCTCGCTCTTGCTTAATTTCATCATAGAGGCTTCTCATACGTTCACCAATGGTATCGAGAACATTATGTGAAAAGGCAGGGTTTTCTGTCATGATCTTTAGCATGACTTCTTTTTTGATTCGAATCACCTGGCAATCTTCATTAGCTTGAACAGAAAACGTCATAGACGCATCTGTAAGCATAATCATGAGCCCAACTAGATCTCCGGGATAGTAGAAACGCATTGTCGTTTGTTGCCCATTCGCTTTGTGCACAATGTTTTTAGCAATACCTGAGACGAGGAGATAAAGCGTATTCGTATCTTCATCTTCGTGATATAAAAATTCACCCTTTTGATAAGTTGCGAAATGTGCTGATTCCATTAGACTTTCGATTTCAGCATCGCTCAAAGAATGAAATGGTTCCTTTTTCTTCAACACTTCATAGAAATCCTGCATAACAACCTCCTATCGTTAGCGAGCTGCTTTTTGCTCAATTCTCTCGATTCGCTTCATATATTGCAGCCGCTCGTTCTCTTCTTTATCTTTAAGAATCCGTTTCTTCTCTTTCCACTTTTGGTATGCAGACAGAGCATAGTGAAGGGCTTTCTCATAGTCTTTCGCTTTATGCTCATAATATTTAGCTAATTCAATATCGCACTCTTCATCATTTGTGGATTGTGATAGCGTCAGCCAAATCTCGATGGCTTCTTGAACGTTATCCTGCTTCTTATATATCCGTGCAAGCGCCTTTTTTGCGTCCTGTTCATGACGACCAGTTGTCTTTTCATATAGTAAAGCAGCATGATCCTCTTCACCAACAGCTTCCCACCATCGAGCAGACTGGTATTGTTCACCAGCTGTTAAGGACTTTCCTTCCACATCAAGAAGGAGATTAGACAAACGAGTATATAGCGTGATTAAAGATAAGATATCTTCTTCATTGTGTTTCATCACGCCTGCGATCAGCTCTGGATCTGGATCTTTTACAAACTCGAAATAAAGCATAGGAGCTAAATAGCCTGGAATATCTTCTTCCCGTTCAAAACCTAGCTGCTGTTCTTCTACGTTCGCGAGTCTAACAGACTCCATATCATTTTTCCAGAATCGCCTCGCTCCGTGCAACAGATCGAAATGACCAAATTGCGGTAACTTCGGGACTTGTTCACGAATAAGCGTATGACGTGTTTTCACCTGTGGCCAATCAAACGCTTTGCCATTGTAGGTAACTAGGTTCTTCAATTCTTTTACATCTTCTAAAAAAGCTTGATACATCGGAACTTCCGCACCTGGGCCAGGCAAGAAATACTGATTTACAGAAATTCCTTCTTCTGTATACTGGCTATATCCAAGTAGAAAGATAGTATTTCCAACCCCACCTCCTAAGCCAGTTGTTTCTGTATCAAAAAACAATAAATCGGATGGCTGAAGGTGTTTTGAGGAGAGTGGATGTGCACGATAGTGACGATTCCAGCGTTCGACAACTTGCTCAAGTTTTTGGAAAGTGTAACGTCCATGCTGATAGGAAGTTGGATACTGTTTTTTTCTCACTAGCGCATATTCTCCGTCAAAGAAAAACGGGTGAGCATCTAAATCACGCCACTTGTTCAAATGAGGCACTTCGTGAATCGGCTGCTCTACTTTCGCTTCCACTTCTTCTCCTTCGTTCAAGTTCATATGCTTTTTCATTCGATTTAATTTAGCTTTCAGTGACATCAGAATGTTCACCTCTTAAATATTCAAGTAAATAGATGGCTGTTTGCTTACTATTCTCACCCGTTTCACCGGAAACGCCCACACACGAAGGACAGCCACTTTCACATTCACAATTAACAACAATGGATTCGGCTTCTTCTAATATAACCCCTAGCTCTTTGTAAACTCGCTCCGATAGCCCAATGCCCCCAGGGTAGCGATCATAGAAGAAAACGGTAGGCTTGTTTGAATGGACAGCTTTGATTTGTGGTGTCACATGGAGGTCCGATACATCGCACATGACAAACAGCGGAGCAACGTTACGAAGAACGTTACCAAGCCCTAACAATCCTTCCTCTAAGCGATTTTCTCCCATTGTTTGAACAAAGCTTTCAGGAAAGTCGAACCAGCAAGCATTCGTGTGAAGCTCTTCTTCTGGTAAGTGAATCGGACCTGATCCAATATTTTCGTGAGTTTCAAATTTAATTTTCTTAAAAATAGTTGCCATAGCATTTACCATAACTTCTCCATACGTTGCTGTGGTGTGTGGGAGCGGTTCATGCTTGTCTTCTTCTAGAACCTTCAGTTGAACAGCAAGATTAGCATCCGTATAGTAATCTACATCAACTTCCCTTACCCAAGCTTTTTTCTCGTCATAGTCAAGAAGCTCCACTTGATATTGCACACCCTGGTGAAGGTAAATCGCTTCTTCATGAAGAAGCGTCATGGCACTAAATCTGTCCATTTCTCCAATGACTTTTACATTAGCAGCCGTTGTTTGATCAATAATAACGACATTTTCCTGCGAGGCAGAACGAAGGCTTACGTTGTGAGCCGGGAATGCATCGTTCATCCAGAACCAGCGATTTGCCCGATGATGAAGCAGCTGTTCGTCTGTTAAAAACTCAAGAACATCCTCAATGTCTTCCCCACCAAACGTATCCCCTTGTTGAAATGGAAGCTCATACGCTGCACATTTAACATGATCTACAAGAATAATTAAGTTATTGGGATTCACTCGCGCCTCTTCTGGGTTCCGTTCAAAAAAGTAATCCGGATGTGTAATCATATATTGATCAAGCGGACTAGAGCTAGCGACAACAAATACAACAGACTCATCTTGACGGCGACCTGCACGTCCAGCCTGCTGCCACGTGCTCGCAATGGTGCCTGGATAGCCTGTCAGTACGCACGCTTGAAGCTGTCCAATGTCCACACCAAGTTCGAGGGCGTTCGTGCTTACCACGCCTTTAATGTCTCCATTTCGAAGTCCTCTTTCAATTTCCCTTCGCTGCTTCGGTAAATAACCACCCCGATATCCCATAATGGAACGCGGTCCTAATTCACGCTGTTCTAGCTGCTGTAAGTATGTGAGAAGGATCTCAACCCGAACACGACTACGCGCGAAAACAATTGTTTGAATGTTGTTTTTTAATAGTTCCGCCGCTAAGTTTCGTGCTTCAAGCGTAGCCGATCGTCTAATGTTCAAGGCTTGATTTACAACAGGGGGATTATAAAGAACAAAATGCTTTCGTCCAGTAGGAGCCCCATTGTTATTAATTAACGTAATTCCTTCACCAGTAAGCTCCTCTGCAAGCTCTTTTGGATTCGCAATCGTAGCCGAAGTACAAATAAATATGGGATTACTCCCATAGAATTGACAAATCCTTTTCAATCTTCGAATCACATTGGCTACGTGACTCCCGAAAACACCACGATACGTATGTAGCTCATCGATGACAATCACTTTAAGGTTCTCAAAAAGAGAAACCCACTTCGTATGGTGTGGGAGAATAGCAGAATGCAGCATATCTGGATTCGTCATCACAATGTGCCCTGCTTTTCGAACGATTTGTCTAATGGTTGGAGAAGTGTCCCCATCATACGTATACCCTTTTAAATCCACTTCCATTTCATCAATCAATTCATTTATTTCACTTTTTTGATCTTGCGCAAGGGCTTTTGTTGGAAATAAATACAGTGCCCGACTTGACGGATCCTTCAAGATCGTATCCAAAACAGGCAAGTTATAGCACAAAGTTTTCCCAGAGGCGGTTGGTGTAACAGCGACAAAACTGTTCCCCTTTGAAGCTTCTTCATATGCTGTAGCCTGATGAGTATATAGCTGTTGCACTCCTCTATCTTCTAGTGCTTTCTTTAACTCAGGCTGCAATTCTGCAGGATATGGCGCTGTTTTAGCTTCTTTCGGTTCAATCGTTTTCCAATTAACAATATTGGATCGATACTTTTCCTCCTGCTGAAACATCTCCAGTAGCTGGGGCAGTTTCTTTTTTCTTTCCATCCGATCACCTCAAAAATTATTCTATTTCTATTGTAGCGAATATGCGTTCGAATGGATACCGCTTTGATTTGAAAGTAAAGCTTTTCCATTACCTACTAACTAATAATCGAAAACCTTCGTCAATGCTATTATAATCGAGCTCATATCTTTCTTTAAGAGAACACACTTTTCTCTTAAGGTACACGTATTCATCTTCAAAATAGAAACATATCAAATCAGGGTGCAATAGAAGCTTTCTATCGAGAATTTATCATCACCATACTTTTTCTCGTCCGACAACTTTACTAGTGACAAAGAAGCTACCATGGTCTCACAACCTGGGTAGCTTCTTTGTTTAATTATCCAATTCTTTTATTACCTTCTCTACATTCGTCTCAGGAAGCGAACAACTAAAATTCTCACAAACATAGATCGTTGTCGTATCTGTCTTTTCAAATTCAGCTGCAAATGGAGCTGCTTCTTTTAACAAGGTAGGATCTTCAGTACTAATCACTGTAAGTTCAGGGAAAAAGTTCTGCTGTAAAAACTCTGCAATCTTTTCTTTGCTTGTATCACCATTTTTCCCAACAATAACAACTTCTTTTGGAGAGGATAAAGTATAAAGCTTGCTCATTAAGAAATAAGCGTGTCCACTGGAATACGAAGATACATCACCTGAAAAAGCGGTAAACATCTTGTTAGCCCACACATCATACTTTGCCTCCCCCGTTAACTTCGACAAACGAAGCAGTTGAAGAACAGCTACACTATTTCCAGACGGTAGCGCCCCATCATGCACATCCTTAGGTCGTGCAATTAATTCATCTGCATCATGGCCGTAAAGATAGAAACCTCCAGCGCTATCGTCCCAGAATAAATCGTGCATCTCATCTGACAGTTTTTTCGCTTTGACGAGGTATTCTGACTTAAACGTAGCTTCATACAATTCGTTTAATGCCCATAATCCATAAGCATAATCATCATGGTATGCTTTAAATTTCACTTCACCATCGCGGTAACGAGCCATTAATCTACCGTCTATGACGAGATTTTCTTCGATGAATCTGAATGATTGCTCAGCAGTTTGTGTGTAGGTATGTTGAGCGAACACCCTTCCTGCCTTAGCGAAAGCTGCAATCATAAGCATATTCCAGCTTGTAAGAATCTTATCATCCTTATAGGGGTGAATCCGTTTTTCACGAACCTCATACAGCTTCTTTCTAGCCTCTTTTAACTGCTTATTAACATCTTTTTCTGTCATGCTAAATGATTTAGCAACCTTTGAAAGATCGGTTTGAATCAAGTTAGGAATGTTTTTCCCTTCAAAGTTCCCTTTTGACGTGATGTCATAAGCTTTGCAATATAGGGAGCCTAGCTTATCGCCAAGGATGTCGTGGACCTCACTCTCTGTCCAAACATAATACTTCCCCTCTTCTCCTTCTGAGTCAGCGTCTTCAGCGGAATAAAAGCCACCTTGCTCACTAGTCATATCTCGCGTCACATACTCGAGAACATCACAAGCGACTTTCTTATAGTGTTCTTCTCCCGTTACTTGATAAGCTTCCGTGTAGGTAAGGGCAAGCATGGCGTTATCATACAACATCTTCTCAAAGTGAGGCACTAGCCATTCCTGATCTACCGCATATCTTGCGAAGCCATAGCCAACATGATCATATATCCCGCCCTTTGCCATCGCGTCAAGCGTTCGTGTAACCATTGTTAATGCGAGATCATTATCGTATTGTCGATAATATCTAAGTAAATACATCAGCATATGAGGTGATGGGAATTTTGGAGACTGACCAAAACCACCAAAGATGGTATCAAAGGAATTTTGCATCTGCTCAAAAGCTTTATGTAAAGGTTCCTCTGTTAATTCCCCACCTTCTGCATTCATCCGCTCTTGCAAGGAGGCTGTAATTTTCTCCCCGATTCCTGTAATTCGATCAGGGTTTTCCTTATATTGCTGATAAAGCTGCATAATAGCATCTTTAAACCCAGGAATATTGTATCTGCTTTCTTTCGGGAAGTACGTTCCTGCGTAGAATGGTTTTTGATCAGAAGTTAGAAAAACGTTCAATGGCCACCCACCCTGACCCGTTAATCCCTGACAAACTTTCATATATATTGAATCAATATCTGGACGCTCTTCGCGATCGACCTTAATCGCTACAAATCGATCGTTTAAAAGCTTTGCTGTTTCCTCATCCTCAAAGCTTTCTCTTTCCATTACATGACACCAATGACAAGTCGAATACCCAATCGAAACAAGAACAGGTTTATCCTCCCGCTTCGCTTTTTCAAACGCTTCCGCTCCCCATGGATACCAGTCTACTGGATTGTGAGCATGCTGAAGCAAATAGGGCGATTTTTCATGAATTAACTTATTTTCGTATGGCTGATTGGCTTGATTTTTCACGTTTACACCCTCCGTTTCTTGGTTTATCTTTCTTCAGTGTATCAAAATGAGCTACATAATCCTAAAAACAAAAATAAGCGGGATTACCGCTTATCATATGTCTGATCAATATATTTTTGCTCTTCTTCTGTTGTCATTAATCTTTTTGCTTTTCCAATTGTTCCCCCATTTAGATCCCATATGTAATTATGAACTTCTACCGCATTAGAAAAATCTCCCTCGTCCCATTCTTCTAATGTTTCAACGTAAAAATCTTGATATTTGTATTCTTCATTCGTACCTTGTACTTTCTCTAATACTTCTAACATATTATCGATGCGTTCTTCTGAAATTTGATAGATTCCCCATTTATCTTTAGCAACCACTTTTTGATGAGTCATGCCGTGAATGTAATCCTGAAATTTGCTTTCCTTTGGTATGCCTTCAGCGCTAATCGGTTCTTCATTGTCACTTACATAGCGCGCAGGGTCAACAGATGATCCAGTCGCTTCATCAACGGTATCCGCTTCATTCGTTGTTTCTTTTAAATCCCAACCTAAATCAGAAATAAACCAGTAAGTGAATCCAAATATGAAGACCAAAATAGTAGAAATGGAAATGATTAATGTTTTTGTAGATGGCATTGACTGTTCCAACTCCTTAAACAAATCGATCCCTCTCAAATCGGGAAGGGATTGTTTAGATTTAACGTTCCGCAAGTCCAAAAAGGACATTTATACCTATTTTTACATACATTTCTAAAAATACAAGGTTAATAAACTATTTTCTGAAAATTTATTCGAAACTTGAATATTTGCATGTTTTATTAGGCTAATGGATAAGCATGTCCAGCTCTTTCGACATAAAGTATTGAGAGACAGGAGGTGTTAAAATGGGAAATCGCCGTAATGCAAGTAACCCTAGAACATATGTTAAACGAAACAACCAAACAGAAGGTGAAGCAACTGGTCGTAGATCTAGAGGATGTGGATCAAGAGATAGTGACACAAGAGGTCGCCAAACTGGTCCGAGCTGTTCTAGATACTGCTCTAACGTTTGTCGTCGTTTATTTCCTTTAGACTTCACACGATGCTTCAATGACTGTGTATCCTGTCAGGAAGAAGTTCTCTTTGAAACGGACCACGAATTTTACGAAGATTAAGAGATGACGTTGAAAAGGACAATCCTATTTAATAGGCATTGTCCTTTTTAGCTTATTTCACTATGTTCTCCTCTGATTAGCTACGCCTTATCCTGGAATTAACTGACGATTAATGGACCAATCAAACTGATCTGTCTTTAACCATTTTGTAAGAGCTTCGATATCCTCGGAGAAAACACGATCTTCCTTGATGGAAGGGACAACTAATCGACCTTCTTCATAAAGCTTCTGAGCTGATACAGAAGCTAACGAGATTCCGCGAATTTCTAATGCTTGCATCCCGCAAATCATTTCAATGCCGACTACCTTTTGGGCATTCAATATAATTTGATAAGCATGACGAGCCCCTATTGTCCCCATACTTACGTGGTCTTCCTGATTTGCTGAAGATGGAATGCTATCAACACTTGCTGGGTGTGCTAACGTTTTATTTTCTGATACAAGAGAAGCAGCCGCATATTGCATGATCATGGCGCCAGACTGCAAACCAGGGTCCGGACTTAGAAATGCTGGGAGATCATTTAGGTGAGGATTAACGAGCCTCTCCACTCGTCGTTCCGAAATATTAGCCATTTCGGCTACAGCTATTTTTAAGAAGTCCATCGCAATTGCAATGGGCTGACCGTGAAAATTCCCTCCGGACACAACCGTTTGTCCATCCTCTAAGATGAGTGGATTATCTGTTGCAGCATTCATTTCGATTTCAAGTTTTTCTTTAATATACGCTAAGCTTTGTCTAGAAGCTCCATGTACTTGCGGGATACAGCGCAGCGAGTAAGCATCCTGTGCTCGTTTCTCTCCTTGATGTGTCACGAGTTTGCTATCGTTTGTGAGCGTTCGTATTCGCTCTGCAACTTCCATTTGTTCTGGATACCCACGCGCTTCATGTATCGCTGGATGGAAGGCATCTACTATACCTTTAAGCGCTTCAAACGTCATTGCTCCAATCCAATCACACTGATTTATTAAGCGCTCTGCTTCAATATAGTTAATGACTCCCATCGCCGTCATCGCCTGTGTACCGTTAATTAGTGCAAGCCCCTCTTTTGCCTTTAAGGAAAGAGCAGGAAAAGAGAGAACATCATACACACTTTTTGTAGGAACGATGCTGCCCTTATAGTGCACTTTTCCTTCCCCTACCAGAACTAGCGCAAGGTGAGATAGGGGTGCTAGATCCCCGGAAGCACCAAGAGAACCTTGACTTGGTATAACTGGAATGATATTTTCATTCGCAAGATGGCAAAGGCGCTCCACAATACAAGGACGCACGCCAGAATATCCTTTGAGTAAAGCGTTCAATCTTAATACAACCATTGCTTTACTCACTGATTCTGGGAAGTATTCACCTATCCCGCACGCATGAGAACGAATGAGATGGAGCTGAAGTGTATCAACATCTTTATCCTGTATACGAACATCGCTAAATTTACCGAAGCCTGTATTGATCCCATATACAGTCTTTCCACTAGCGACAATCCGTTCTACAGCCTCTCTGCTCCGCTTCACTTTATTCATGCTGACTGGATCAATCGTAATCTGTTCTCCACCATAAATAAGTTGTTTCATTTCGATTAATGTTAAATTAGTTCCGTTTAATTGAATCATGTCGATCCCCTTCTTTCAGTAATTTGATCGCCATAAAAAAAGAGACGACAATGGAACAGACTGTTCCATTGCCGCCTCCTCATCGCTAATGACTTTAGGCAGCTTTTAACCTATATGATTTATTCCTAGTCCAAACGTTTCATGTTCAAGACCTTTCACCGGAGCACCAATTGTTCCATAGAAAGCTACCGCAAGCCACTCACCTTCGTCATAATGCTCATAAGGAGAGCCGCGTACTATTGCAAAACGCAAGCCTACAGTCCTCATCATGTCACCTGCTCCAATTTGCCCCCGCATGACCCCTTCTAATGCTTCTAAGATGGCGTGATACAACGCATGCGTTTCTCGATAGAGGTCTTCCGAAATAATATTATTCCTTTTTGCGGATGTTTCGACAGCTGATATTACTTTTTGCATGCTCATAGATCCTGACTTTCCCTGACAGTAATCAACATCTTTTAGCTGAGCTAAAAATGGTTCTAACTCTTCAGGAGTTAAAGAAGCTACAAGCATCGCTAATTTTCCAATCAAAATTTTTTGTGCCAATACTCTCACCTGTCTATCATTCTACTATTCACTAATATCTCACTTAATTGTAAGCGCTACCAACACGTGCGGTCAAGATGATTTAGTTTGGATCGTATTCCTTATCTTCTGCAAACGCCTGTTAAAAATGAGAGCATCGTATGAACGGCGCTTTTCACCCCCATCTCCCCTACATCTTTTCTGGGATCAAGGCACACAATGTCCATTGCTTTTACTTTCGAATGCTCACCAGCTAACTGAACAGCCTCAAACAGCTCTTCCGTACTCATACCACCAGGCGTTGCTGCTGGTGCTGCCGGGTTATAAGCGATATCAAGGACGTCCATATCAACCGTTAAATAAATCGTATCAACCACTTTTTCTAATTGAGCTAAGGCATCCGTCACAATGTGGCGAATCCCGTTTTTTCTTACCTTCTTCATCGTAGTGTAGTGAACGCCGTGTTGATCAGCATAATTCTTCAACTCGTGACTATTAAAAAAACCATGCAATCCGATCGTATGAACATGCTTTCCTTCAACTGTGTGACTTTCTACTAATTGACGAATCGGCGTTCCATTTGCTGGACCGATATGTGCTAAATCACGTAAATCAAAGTGCGTATCCAATTGTAAAATGCCAATCGTTTCGTTGTTATGAACTTGCTTCCAGCCTTTAATTAACATAGCAGTAATCGAATGATCCCCACCCATCATTAACGGTATAGTATGTGGATGGTGTTCTCTCATAGCTACCATCGCTTGCTGAATTTGCTGGTGTGTGTACCTGATATCCGTCACATGCTGCTTGACATCTCCAAGGTCTATTGCTTTTATACGAGCTAGATCAACCTCTTCGTCAAGGTTATAAGTGCCAAATGCCCGCCAAGCTCTTCGCATGGCATCAGGATTTTCACTAGCAGCAGACGTACTAATAGACGATTTAGATAAAGGTACCCCGAGAATGGTAACGTCATATTCCTCCCAGTGTGGTTTCCTCTCCCCTATTGTCTCAATCCATTCATGGACTTTTAGATCAACTCGTTTATCTGTTTGCTTAGACCAAATCATACTAGGGCGATTTAACATTGGGTATGGATAATCGTTCATTGCAGGTAGCCTCCTACTACGAGTGGCACTCCCCCTTTAATGACGGTATCGACATGATTCATTCCATATTGATAGGAGAGAGTTAGATAATTCGGAACATCAAATATTGTGAAATCTGCTTTTTTTCCAGACTCAAGACTTCCAGCCACATCTGCACAACCAATTGCATGGGCTGCATTGATTGTAGTCGCAGTCAACACTTCTTCAGGTGTCAATCCCATTTTCAAACAGCCTAAGTTCATAATAAATGGCAGAGAAAGTGTGGGAGATGACCCTGGATTCGCATCAGTAGATAACGCAATGGCTATTCCTGCATCAATCATTTTTCTCCCCTCTGCAAAATCAGCCATTAAGAAAAATGCTGTTCCTGGAAGTAATACGCCAATAACTCCAGCGTCTGTCATGTCCTTTATCCCCTGATCCGATGCTCTGAGAAGGTGATCTGCTGAAATGGCCCCAACGGATGCAGCTAGTTCCGCTCCGCCATAAGGTTCAATTTCATCTGCATGAATTTTGGGAATTAGTCCATGAGCTTTACCTGCTTCAAGGATTCGCTTTGATTGATCCGGTGTGAAAACACCCCGTTCACAAAAAACATCATTAAAAGTAGCCAACTTCCGCTTTGCTATTTCAGGGATCATTTCAGTGATCACTTTCGAGACGAATTTTTCAGGATCGCTTTTCTCTGATAAAGGAACAGCATGAGCACCCATAAAGGTTGAAACGATATCTATAGGATGCGACTCATTTAATAGTTTAGCTACCTCTAATTGCTTTATTTCATGATCTAGCGTTAGCCCGTAACCACTTTTGGCCTCAAGTGTTGTCACACCGTGTAACAAAAATTTGTTCAAGCGTTTTTTAGACTGTTCGAAAAGTTCTTCATGACTCGCTTCTTGGGTCGCGCGAGTTGTTGCATGAATCCCCCCGCCTGCTTCCATGATTTCCATATACGTCTTCCCATGTAATCGCATCGCATATTCATTTTCTCTCGTCCCTGCATGAACTAAATGCGTATGAGGGTCTATCAGCCCTGGAGTTACCACTTTCCCTGTTGCATCGATGATCTCTGACGCATGAATAGAATCTTGATACTTATTAACTATGTCGGCGCTTGGTCCTACTTCAATAATAATTCCATTTTCCATATAAACCGCACCATCTTCAATCATTCCAATTTGCGACATTTCTTCTTTTCTAGCAGGATGATTGGAATAACCTTCCATCGTAATTAGCTGGGCCGCATTCTTTATTAATAGTCGCTTTGTCATTACCATCCACCTCCTATTTCTTTCGTAGCATCGGGACTTGAATCCCTTTCTCTTCTGCTGTTTTCCTTGCTAGTTCATACCCCGCGTCAACGTGTCGAATGACACCCATACCAGGATCAGTTGTTAACACACGTTCAAGACGTTTTTCCGCTTCTTTTGTGCCATCTGCTACAATGACCATCCCTGCATGGAGAGAATATCCCATTCCAACACCGCCACCGTGGTGAACGCTGACCCAGCTTGCTCCACCTACACTATTAATCATGGCATTCAAAATGGGCCAGTCGGCTACAGCATCGCTTCCATCTTTCATGGCTTCTGTTTCTCGATTTGGTGAAGCTACAGAGCCAGAGTCAAGATGATCACGTCCAATCACAATTGGTGCACTCAATTCTCCGCTCGCTACCATATCATTTATAATTTTTCCGAATTTAGCTCGTTCTCCACAGCCGAGCCAACAAATACGTGAGGGAAGTCCCTGGAAACTAATTTTCTTCCTTGCCATTCGAATCCAATTGCACAAGTGTTCATTATGACTAAACTCTTTTAAAATCACTTCATCTGTTTTATAAATATCTTCTGGATTTCCCGACAAAGCTACCCAGCGAAATGGACCCTTTCCTTCACAAAATTGCGGGCGAATATAAGCCGGTACAAAACCTGGAAAATCGAATGCATTTTGAATCCCTTCGTCTTTTGCCACTTGACGAATGTTATTTCCATAATCAAAGGTGATGGCTCCGAGTTTTTGCATATCAAGCATAGCTTGAACGTGTGTAGCGATACTTTTCTTTGCCAGCTTATTATATTGGGTTGGATTTTCTATCCTTAACTTATTCGCTTCTATTAGATCTAATTTCACTGGAATATATCCATTAAGGGGATCATGTGCCGAAGTCTGATCTGTTAGAATATCTGGAATAAAACCCTTTTCGATCATTTTAGGTAACATCTCTGCTGCATTACCAAGTAAACCAATCGAAAGCGCTTCTCCTTTGTCACTTGCATTCTTCGCCATTTCAATCGCTTTAGCAAGACTCGTAGTGGAAGTATCAAGATAGTTTGTTTCAATTCTCCGCTCCATTCGCTTTGGATCCATTTCTATCGCAATACAAACCCCACCATTAAGAGTTACAGCTAGCGGTTGAGCAGCCCCCATCCCGCCTAAGCCAGCTGTTAGGGTAATCGTATTCTTTAAAGTTCCATTGAAATGCTGTTTGGCGCATTCACCAAACGTCTCATATGTCCCCTGTACAATTCCCTGACTTCCAATGTAGATCCAGCTGCCAGCCGTCATCTGGCCATACATCATTAACCCTTTTCGATCAAGCTCATGAAAGTGCTCCCAATTGGCCCATGCCGGAACTAAATTAGAGTTAGCAATTAATACCTTCGGAGCATCTTTATGAGTTCTGAAAACAGCAACCGGCTTTCCAGACTGTATTAACAACGTTTCATCATTTTCCAACTCTTTTAACGAATTCACGATCGCCTCATAACAATCCCAGTTACGTGCCGCTTTTCCTATTCCTCCATATACAACAAGTTCATCTGGATTTTCTGCCACATCAGAATGTAGATTATTACTAAGCATCCGTAAAGCTGCCTCCTGAACCCAGCCTTTTGTATGAAGCTCTGTGCCTCTATACTGCGTCACTCTCTTTGATTTGATATCCGACATACTCCCCATCCTTTCGAAATGCGTTCATATTGAAATCGTAGCATGACAATCACTATGGAAATAGATGACCAATTTTCGAATAATAGCACATTATTTATAAAAAACGATATCAGTTTAAGCTGCTATCAAAACAAATAGTAATTATTTTATAAAGAGTAATTAAGCTATTTCCATCACATGATTAAAAGTAAGCCGAGTCGGGTAAGTTTCATGAATGTAGGGAACCATCTGTTTAAGAACGTCTATGAAAATAGAAAAAGCGATATTTTATATCGGTTTTATTAGTATTCTGTTATCTAAGAAATTCCGTGTTATGTATGACGTAATATTGGGAAGAGTATAGGTGGTTGCTTTATTAAAGTTTAGAATCAAAAAGGAGTGGAGAACATGAATAACAGTCAATTTGACAAAATCAAGAACGGAAAAGGATTTATCGCAGCGTTAGACCAAAGTGGTGGTAGTACTCCTAAGGCGCTCGCAGAATATGGCGTTCCTGAAGATTCCTACTCTAACGAAGATGAAATGTTTGACCGAGTACATCAGATGCGTACAAGAATTATTACTTCACCCGCTTTTAGTGGAGACCAAATTCTAGGCGCTATCTTATTCGAACAAACAATGGACCGGGAAATCGAAGGAAAGTATACAGCAGACTTTCTTGCAGACAAAGGGATCGTTCCCTTCCTAAAAGTGGATAAAGGACTAGCAGATCAAGAGAATGGCGTACAGCTTATGAAACCAATTCATGATTTAGATGAGACGCTAGGTCGTGCATCTGAGCGAAAGATTTTTGGAACTAAAATGCGCTCTGTCATCCATGAGCCTAATCCAAGTGGCATTAAAGCAGTCGTAGATCAGCAGTTTGAAATCGCCAAACGAATTTTAGCGACTGATATTATGCCAATTATTGAACCAGAAGTTAATATTCATAGTGAAAACAAAGAGAAATCTGAAGAGATTTTGCGCGATGAAATTTTGAAGCAACTCAATGATTTATCTGAAGATCAAAATGTCATGCTAAAGCTTTCAATTCCAACGCGAGCAAATGCTTACAAAGAATTGATTGAGCATCCACGCGTTCTTCGCGTTGTAGCACTTTCAGGCGGCTATTCTCGTGATGAAGCCAATGAAAAACTGAAAGAAAATGATGGTCTGATTGCAAGCTTTTCGAGAGCATTAGCAGCTGATTTAAATGCGAATCAGTCTGATGCAGAATTTAATGAAGCGTTGCAAAGTGCGGTTGATTCCATTTATGATGCTTCAGTTAATAAAAAATAGTAACAAGAAGATATAGTAGTGTATTTCTTTTATCAATATGAAACGGGTGCGAATACGAGAATGTATTCGCACCCGTTTGTTATGTGGAGAATTTCTTGACTTTCGGTTCATTCGACTGAAACCGTCGATACTCTCCTGGAGTTTGCCCTGCGACTTCTTTAAAAACTCGACTAAAATAGTTCGGGCTCTTAAAGCCTGATTCACGCGCAATGAATTGAATAGTTTCTTGTGTAGTCATGAGCAACTCTTTTGCTTTTTGAATACGGGTATACGTTAATATTTCACGAAACGACCGTCCATATTTTTGTGTTAATGTATGGCTTAGGTAAGCTGGATTGCGAAGGACATGATTAGCTACTTCTTCTAATGATAGATTAGGATCATTGGAATGATCATCAATGTAAGCGAGCGTTTCCTCAATGATATTTCTTTTTAAAGGTGGGTTATCGGCTAATTGATGAAGAAGTTGTGTGATGAATAATATTAAGTCCTGTACAATTCGGTAGAGTACAGAACTATATAATATCGATTCAAACACTTCTTTATACAAAGTTTCATCACGGACATCCGTCAACCCTTTTCGAACCATAAATCTTCGAATTTGAGCAAGAATGCTTGTTAAACGTGTTCGAAGCAATCCTGGGTCTGGATATGGAGGTTCCATTCCATAAAATTGCTCATACATCCACTTTTTCATTTCATCTACACAAGATTCATCAAGCATGAAAACCCACTTCCGCTGTTCTGTAATCGTCAAAAATGGATCTATCTCCTCCCAGGCTTCATCTTGATCAGCACGAAGAATTTGTTGGTAGCCAGTGAAGAACACCATTTCCATAACTTTCTTTAACTTCATATAAATTTGGTGTAGTGACAGATCTGACTTGCCATGATGCACCGCTATTACGAGGGACGATTCATTCAACTGCTCCCACTCCCGTAAGAAGCGCTGTGCCTGACTATTTGAATCTGGAATGGCATTCTCAAATACAACCACGATTCGATCACTGGTTGAAAAGACAAGGGGCTTGTTATAAAAATCAAATTGATCTATAAACTGACGCAACTCCTCAAGATAATCGCTTTTTTCTAACTTCATTAAATATACTGGAAAGTGATGGTTTACTTGATCATCAATAAACAATGATTTATACCAAACTCTTTCGTATGCCTCTCCTCCTAACAGTGTCTTATTTACCGCTTTAGCATTACGAAAGGCTTTTTGCAGAGATGTTTTCACCTCTAGGGGAGAAAGCGGTTTCACGATTAAGTCTATTGCACCGATTTCAATCGCTTCTTTTGCCCGTTCAAACGTTGGTTCTGCCGTCACAGCAATAACTTCACCTGCATACCGGTTAATAAAAGTTTTCATAAGACCCCACTTCCCCCTGGGGATCATATCTAATTCAATGAAAACCACATCTGGTAATTCCCTTTCTAACATAGTCATCACTTCTGTTAGATGGTTCGCAGTTATGAATAAGGAAATAGGAAAGGAATACTTTGAAATTAACCATTCTAATCCGCTCAGTTCTCGTGAATCACGGTCTGAAATTAATAGTTTGTACATAGATCTTTCTCACCTACTTTTTACTTACCATTTCGTTTAATCTACCTTACATCATCAGCGGATTATCCTTTGTTAAAAAATTCACTTATTTCAACTTTCTTTATCATTCATTTTGTCAAAATAATGCACATATCACAATGTTTTTTCATCATTCATATAAACTCTTTTATGACAAAACAAAAAAGGACATGCTAGTCATTTAGCAATCCTTCTTATCCTTCATTATAAGTTTAAGACTTCTTCATTCACCTTTACCAAGTACAGCAGTAACACCCCATACTTTATCGTATGCTCCGTAGCCATTTAACCCAATATCGAGGTCATGGAAATAGCGATGTAGCATTTGCACATCCTTTTGACTTGCATGCTCAACGTAACGAAGCGAAATGGATTTGATCTCCTGAAGGTCTCTTTCAAGATCCTTGTCCTCATTGTTTGCATAGAAATTTATATAAGAAACGATTTCAATAGCTTTATCGGTTTGATCATTTATATTCAAATTTGATATTTCTCCAAATCCTGTTGTCTGATTGTAATAGGCATGATTCGCTGCAATAAATGCATTCACGTTTTCCAAATCTGTCTTTTCAGGAAGAAGAGAGGCAATATCCTTCATTTCTTCCTTCGAATAAACTTGTCTATCCTCCAAAACCGACGATACAAGTTCCTTACTTGAAGTTTGCACATTTTCGTTTATGGAAAATAGGGCATAAATGGTAAGGGCCAAACTACCTAGTGTCGCTAGACCAAGTATGATGAATCTTAGTCTGGTATTCATCAAGACATAGCCTCCCTTATTATTATGAAACTGATCTTTAACGCAACAAAAGCGATATCTCATAAGCTAATCGATATCGCTTTAGGCTATACGGCATGAGTGGAATGGTTCATCTTATTGATCTCCTAAAGTAACGGTGACACCAAAGGTATCTTCGTGGTCGTAGTTGTTCAGCACTTTATCAAGATCATGAAAATACCTATGAATTTCTCGAACCTCTGACGTCGTAATCTCTATACTAGCAAGAGCCTTAATCGCCATTAAGTCCTTCTTAAGATCGTCATGATCTACACCAATTTCTAAAAACACATTAATATAAGCTACAGCAGCATCCGCTTGAACTTGTTGGGCTTCTATGTCCATCGGACGATCAATCATGCCATAGCCTGTTGTTCGATTGTAAAAAGCATGAAAATCTCCGACAAACTCTTCCGCTTGTTTATATTCGGCTGGGAATGATGCAGCAGATACTACTTGATCATGCGCTTTCACTTTTGTACCATTCACTTCGGTATGCAGTGAGAAAATATAAATATAGAGAGCCGCAAATGTAGCAGCGACGAGGAGACTGAGTATGGAAAACATCACCTTAACCTGATCCATTTCATCTTCCCCCATTCGGATTTCTCTCTACTCTATTACAATTCCTTATTTCGCAAATCCGAATATATTTTTAATTTTCGTTACGCCCCATTTAGGATCATGTGATCTACTTTCATCACGGAAGCGATCCTGCACCACCGCCATCAGTCTTTCTTCTCGAGCTGACATATGATCTTCAGCAATTTTTCTTTCTTTTGTCACCTCAAATTGATAAAACTCACGCTCATCGACTGAAATATCAGCAAGATTATCGATTTTTTTACCGATAGAATTGAGTTCCATTTGATTAATAGTTGCATGAGCATCTGATGCAGTCGCTATTTCTTCATGAACAATTTCATGAACCTGATGGACAATATCCTTCTCCAACCGTTTAACCGTTTCATCGATTTTCAGTAGTTTCTTCACTTCATCAGATTCAACAAAGGAGACAATTTTTGAGAGAGATGATTGAATATCAGTCTGATCAGCAGGATTGTTAATCGGTTCAGGAGTATTTTCAATTCCTTTTCCTTGTTGATCCAATGCATTAATAATGACCTCATCTTCGGCATGGCTTTCCTTCATATTTTTAATTAATTGAAGCACTTCAATATCGCCAATTGTATACGTCCGAGCGTTGTTTTCATCACGTGGTATAGTTAAAAACGGAGCAAATTGCTCTTCCCATAATTTCAGTGTATGACGAGACACGTTCAACATGGAAGCCACCCTGGAAATCATCAAAGTATTATTCATCTTCATCATTCCTCCCCGTTGATTTTATAATGAGTTATTCCATACCTCTACACCAGTTTTCCTGCCAGATGACAAAGGTTCTTATCAACAGACAGAGACTCTTAAATATAGCGCTAATCTACCAAACCCTCCCCGTTTGTTGTAATGTTTTGAAACGTTTTAACAGCATTGGACGAATCATGACACCATTTTTCCTTCAGAGAAAGATATCGACATTAAGTCTGTTTTGTTAGTTGCTTAAATTCGTTGTATATGATGTAGCAGAATTGACTAGTGGACCTTATCCAAAAGAAAGACCACACTTAAATCCTTAGTGGATCAGGTGTCGTCTTTCATAAATAATAGGTTGATTTTATACTCGTGTAAAAAAGATGAAGGTACTAAGAAACCCTTAGTTCACATTTTAGGCAGAATTCTGAAGAATATCTTTTATATCATTCAAGTGTCCAATTAATGATAATGCTGGAACAAGAACATATAGGAAACCTTGGAACAGAACTCTCTTCTGTGATTTTTATCTAAGAAGCTCGAATCCTCCCCAGAATATCGCCACCATGATAGGGATGAAGAAGAAGGGGTATTGAGTCTGTTGTTGATTGACCAGATCCTTAAGAAGTTCAACCTTCCATTCCTCACCTTTTTGTGGTTCATAGGTAATTCTATCCTCTTTCAGCCCCAAGACGTTATGAGATTGTAGAACTAGCGTATCCTCTTTTGCTTCTAGCCCTTCGTAACCGAGCGGTGAATATCCCAGCGGATATGCGATTAAATAAGACTAGACAGATGGAATCATTAGAAGGGGGCTATAGACAAGGATACGCCTCACTTTCCTCAAAACTTTTTCATAATCTTTCAACTAAAAGCAAATAGCTTGCGAGTATTTTTATGTCCTATTTTCTTAAACCACAACAAATATGATAGAGCCCCTAAAATACAATTTGAACGATAAATAGCCAATTGGAGTTGATATTGTATTTATTAGAAATGGGCTTGAAGCTTATCTTAATCTAGATAATACCTAGAGTTGCACTTTCTTAAATCCGTCAGCATAATCCCCAGAAAGCTAACCAGAATAGAAACAAACTCGGCAAAAAAGGTCCCGTTTATCCAATAATGATGAACGGGACCTTTTTTTTATTCAATTTAAGCTAATGTTTACCCATACTCATTTTTTATTGACGAATTGATTTTAACTGCTCACTCAATTCTTTTGTCTGAACATATACGGATTGATAAATCGAAAACAGTTTTCTATATACTTTTACATTAGCTTGATTCGGAGTAAAACGTTCTTTCACTTTTATAAAGGAATCACTGCAGGATTCAAGTGTAGAAAACCAGTTACAACCCACAGCTGCTAGCATCGCCGCCCCAAGTGCTGGCCCCTCTTCACTCTCATGCTTTACAACAGTAGCATCAAAAATGTCCGCCTGCATTTGAAGCCAGGAGTCATTCTTTGCCCCACCACCAATAGAAACAATTTCATGAATGTCTTTTCCATTTTCTCTAAAAATAGAAAGTGACTCCTTCAACGAAAAAGTGACCCCTTCTAATACTGCTTTTACAAAATGAGTTCTAGTGTGTGAAACATCCATTCCGATAAAACTGCCTCGTATGGATGAATCCGCATGCGGCGTTCTCTCTCCGGCCAAATATGGCGTAAAGAGCAATCCATTCGCACCTGCAGGGATATTGTCGATAGAAGAAAGCAATTCATCGAATGGCACTCCTTCGGCAAATTGGTCTCGAAACCAGTTCAGACTCTGACCTGCGGAAAGCGTGACCCCCATTGTATAATAAGCACCCGGCTTACTATGATTAAAAAAGTGAACCTTGCCGTTAAAATCAAGCTGATTGCGATCTTCATATGACAAAATGACGCCAGAAGTTCCAATACTACAGAGTGTTTTACCATTTCTAAGAATCCCAGCTCCAATAGCCCCGCATGCATTGTCAGCACCACCAGCAAAGATTTCTACATTATCCAAGCCTTTTACTAATCCCTTTGTTATATTACCGACTTTGGCAGTAGATTCAATCAACGGTGGGCATAGGGATAGACTGATGTTAGTCTTGGAAGTGACTTCTTCACTCCATTTATGCCCACTAATATCCATCATCAAGGTCCCGGCTGCATCGGAATACTCCATCTGGAGCTCGCCAGTTAAACGATAACGTACATAATCTTTTGGAAGGAGGAAAACCTTAGTTCTAGCGTATAAATCTGGTTCATTCTCTTTCACCCAAAGTAATTTAGGAAGTGTAAATCCTTCGAGCGCAGGGTTATGGGTGATTTCAAGCAACCTCTTTTCCCCCACAAGTTTCTCAATCGTTCGGCATTGTTCAGTAGTTCTTGTATCATTCCAGAGAATGGCCTGCCGAAGAGGCTTATTATCTTGATCCAGTAATACAAGCCCATGCATTTGCCCAGAGAAACTCATTCCTTCAATAATTGCCGAGGAAGGAAGTTGTCGGGTAATCTCCTCCAAAGCATGAAGGGTTTGTTCCACCCAATCGTCAGGGTTTTGCTCGCTGTATCCAGACTTGGGTTGATGAAGCGGATATGTCTTTGATACTTCTGCTTGAATTTGCCCAGTTCGATCTACAGCGATGACTTTGACTGCACTTGTGCCTAGATCGACTCCAATAACATAGCTCATGGTGCTTCCTCCTTTCCCTCAACCATTTACTTTAAGTTTCATTCTTTAACTTATACACGAACATTTGAAAAAGCATTTAGTAAATATGAGTTAATTTCACCTTTTAGTTTTTCCATACGTCCTGATTTTGTCTCAATGTCATTAAGTCCTAAAGCATATTTCTCAAGCTTATGAAAGTCCGTCTTTCCTTCGATAATTTCTTTCCCAATACCTTCTGAGAAACTACGATAGCGATCCGAAATAAAATTCTCAAGAATTCGATCCTCTAACATTTGATGAGCCGCCTTTAATCCAATTGCAAAGCTATCCATCCCAGCAATATGGGCGTGGAAAAGATCGTCAGGATCGAAGGAGTTCCGACGAACCTTAGCATCAAAGTTCAAGCCACCTTTTCCAAGTCCATCATTTTTTAATATCTCATACATTGCGAGAGTAGTAGCGTACAAATCCGTTGGGAATTCATCAGTATCCCACCCAAGAAGCGTATCACCTTGATTAGCATCCACTGATCCTAGCATGCCATTTATTCGAGCGGTATGGAGTTCGTGTTCAAACGTGTGACCTGCCAACGTCGCATGATTCGCTTCGATATTGAATTTAAAATGGTTCTGCAAATCATATTTTTGAAGAAATGATAGAGATGTAGCTACATCAAAATCATATTGATGCTTTGATGGTTCTTTTGGTTTCGGTTCAATAAGAAATTGTCCGGTAAAATTAATTTCGTTTGCATAATCAAGCGCCATGTGGAAAAAGCGTGCTAGGTTGTCGAGTTCAAGCTTCATATCTGTGTTAAGCAAAGTTTCATATCCTTCACGTCCACCCCAGAATACATAATTCTCTGCGCCAAGCTCTTTCCCAACTTCCAGTCCTTTCTTCACTTTTGCTGCTGCATAAGCAAACACGTCTGCTTCAGAGGTGGTCGCAGCTCCGTGAGTGAATCGCGGATGGGTGAACATGTTTGCCGTATTCCACAACAGCTTTGTAGAGCTTGTTTTCATGTAGTCTTTTATCATCTTAACGATGGTATCGAGGTTATTATATGACTCTTTAAGTGTTTCTCCTTCAGGAGCTATATCTACGTCATGAAAACAGAAAAATGGCGCGTCTAGCTTATCAAACAGTTCAAATGCAGCTTCGACCCTTGCTTTTGCTTGATCCATACCGCTGTATTCACTCCATGGACGTATCATCGTGCCGGCACCAAATGGATCAGCACCATCTGCAGTGAATGTATGCCAGTAAGCAACCGAAAAACGAAGATGTTCTTTCATCGTTTTATGACCAATTTTTTCATTCGGGTTGTAATATTTGAATGCAAACGGGTTTGTGGATTGTGCTCCCTCATACTGAATACGATTAATGTTGTTAAAATAACCCAAAATAATCTCCTCCTCAAATAAAATTAGCTAACCAATGCGTACACTTACCCTACCTGTTAATGGATAAGAACTTCATGATGTAAAGCAGAGAACATGGTGTCACCTACAGTAAAAAAATCCTTTAAACTTATCTAATTTCTAATGACTTTATGTAACTGCTTTCACCCAAAAGTATAGCACCCCTACATTAGTTTGTCTATTAGATAAACTAAGTTTAAAATTACTAAAGTGAACAATATTAATAATTTAGTCAAATAGATACTAGTTGTAGAGGCAGTTATATCATTAATAGTTGATTTGGAAAAATAAGACTCCATCACTAGTAAGAGATTACTCATCCAATGGTATTTCTCTTTCACGAATGCACTTACAGTCAACGTAATTTTCTGCTTCTACCGATCTTCTTTACTTAAAAAAATGGGGTACGATCCGCCCCCCTCTGTAAATCATTTATATTGCTAGCCATATATACTCCTCCAAATATTGCTTCTGCTTGCCTCAACGTTCTTATATTAATCGGATTTCATTATATCCCTCCCCCCAAATTAGGAAGTCGTAAATGCTGCTATATTAACTTAGACGACGATATAACATTCATCTATCCTACTCAAATTCATAGAAAATTCATTTCAAACACTACGAGAGCAGTTAACAAATAACGAGGAGTATCAGGCTATTGTGATATACTTTTTTTTAGCTTATAGTAATCTAAACACATAAGCTAATAGCTATGTTTTAAGACGGGGGTATAGAAATGACAAATACATTTAATGCTTTTTATAGTACCTTTGAGTGGATTACGAAACTAGCTCTTCTCAATTTGCTTTGGTTACTATTTTCATTAGGAGGAGGGATTCTACTTGGGATCTTCCCTTCTACGCTTGCTATGTTTGCTGTTATTAGACAATGGTTAAAAGGAAATACACAGTTATCAATCAGTAAATCATTCTGGCATTATTATAAAGCAGATTTTTGGAAAGGAAATATTCTAGGAGCAATTTTATATTTCTTGATTGGCTTTATTTGTCTTGATTTGTTTTACATCAAGCACATAAATCCAGTTCAATGGACTTATATTCCTTTGTTCGCTTTTATTCTATTGATTGGACTACTATTCTTATACATTTTCCCTACTTTTGTTCATTTCGAAATTAAGCTGAGCACTGTCTTCAAAAATACTTTCTTTATAATGTTGCTTAGCCCCTTAACTACGATAATGATGGTTATTTGTCTAACGTCTATCTATTTTATAATTAAACTACTACCTGCACTAGCGTTTATCTTCGGAGGAAGTGCAACAGCTTTCATTCTTATGTGGCTATCTCTTCATGCATTTTCTAAAGTAACCAGTAAAAACTCGATTCAACATCTATGAGAACTTACAAACATGCTCCAGTGATTTCTATCATAAATAAAAATAAACCTATAGTTAGTTTATCCACTATACAAACTAAGAAACCTTTGATAAAATGAAAACATTGCAAGCGATTTCATTTGAAGGGAGGAAAGAGTGGATATTCTCTACTCTGTAAAAAAATGGAACTAAAACGGAGCATTTACATTATGTTAATCACCCTTGTTGCAACTTTAGGAGGACTTTTATTCGGTTACGATACGGCAGTAATTTCTGGGGCAGAAGGGTCACTACAGACATACTTCTCAGATCATTTACAGCTAAGCTCGCTGGTTCACGGACTTACTGTATCAAGTGCGTTAATTGGCTGTATCATCGGTGGGGTTTTATCAGGTTACTTTTCCAAAAAGATTGGCAGAAAATATTCTCTTATACTAGCTGCTGTACTCTTTTTACTATCAGCTCTCGGCTCAGCTTATCCCGAATTTTTGTTTTTTGGCTATGGTGATGAGCCGACTTACTCTTTGTTAATTATGTTTAATCTTTATAGAATCATAGGTGGGATCGGGGTTGGATTAGCCTCAGCTGTTTCTCCAATGTACATTGGAGAAATCGCTCCATCTAATATAAGAGGAACGTTAGTATCTCTTAACCAATTCGCTATTATTTTCGGGATGCTCGTCGTCTATTTCGTTAACTGGGGCATCGCTAAGGGGCAACCCCTAGAATGGATGAATGATATAGGCTGGAGGTATATGTTTGCTTCTGAAGCTATCCCGGCTCTATTATTCTTGTTGCTATTGTTTACGGTGCCTAAGACACCAAGGTACCTCGTATCTATCAATAAAAATGAAGAAGCGTTTGCTATCCTTTCAAAAATTCATGATCAAACGATGGCTAGGGCAACCCTATATGAGATAAAAAATTCATTTGACACGAATAAAGCAAAACTCTTTGCTTTTGGGAAAACCATCGTATTTGTAGGTATTTTGCTATCTATTTTCCAACAGTTTGTAGGAATAAATGTAGCTCTCTATTATGCACCACGAATATTTGAAAGTATGGGAGCAGCACGAGACGCCTCAATGGTTCAGACGATTATCATGGGATTAGTCAATGTGATCTTTACGATTATCGCCATCTTAACGGTAGACAAATGGGGCAGAAAACCCCTTCTCATTGTCGGCTCAATCGGTATGACAATCGGAATGTTCGGCGTAGCTGGAATGGCTTTCTCTGGCATTATCGGAATTGCCACGTTAGTTTTCATTATTATTTATACAGCTTCCTTTATGATGTCCTGGGGACCGATCGTTTGGGTATTAATTTCAGAAATTTTCCCGAACAAAATCCGAGGACAAGCCGTCGCAATCGCTGTTGCTGCTCAATGGGCGGCTAACTACTTAATCTCTTCTACTTATCCTATGATGATGGAAGTAAGCGGTGGTCTGACATACTCTTTTTATGGAATTATGAGTATTCTATCAGCCATGTTTGTATGGAAGTTTGTTCCTGAAACAAAAGGAAAATCATTAGAAGAATTAGAAATGCTTTTACGAAAAAAAAGGTATTAAGGAAAAGAAATTGGCGTAATCTCATGAAAGCTCCTCGCTTCGCGGGGAGCTTGTTCATTGTAATGCTCCCACACTTAGCAAAACAAAAGGACGAAACCTAATCGGTTTCGTCCTTTTGTCAGTATTATTCCTTTTCTTCTAACCATAGAATACTTGTAACTCCTCGGGGATAATATTTACTTCCTGTTATTTCACCAGAGATAATTTGGTCACTCCAGCTCCAAACTGACAATTCTGGATGTGTCAGCCATTTCACATGCGCCGCATCCGCTTTTGCTCCGTTTTCATCAACGTGATGCAATATTTCACGAGCAATAAATTGAGAAAGATACACTTTACTAAGCCAGGAGTTGTTACTAGTAGAGGAAATTTTCCACCCTCCATCATCAAACTTACACACGCCTTCTTTTAGGACCGTATCGAGATGTGTTTTTAAAACCCTAATGTACTCCCCAAATCTTCCTTCTGGATCAAGAGCTTCTTTACAATTCGTATAATATGGAAAGATTAGCCCTTCAATAGCAGGAATAATTCTAGAATCATTATTCTCCCCAATCACAGCAGGGATATAGCCGGAATCCGTCAAATGACTTGCCATCGTATGAGCACTTTTCTCTGCTTGTTTTCCAGCTAATGTAGCCAGCTCTTTTTCCCCTTGATCTGAAAAAATCTTTTCTAGCGCGACATAGGCCGCCCATATTTTCCCTCCAAGGTAAATATTATTTCTAGCCTGCCCTAAGGAAACGTCCAAACTATCATACGTTGTAATTTCTGCTCCGCCCATAACACGACTTGAATCCAGCCCTAGCAATCCGTTGCGCTGAACTGGGTCTGGATGGTCGCGATTTAACATACTCTCGAAACAGCTTTTAAAAATAGTTAAGTTGTCTAATAACCATTGTTCGTCATGGGTTTGTTCAATATAAACTGACGCAGTGAGTACCCAGTTAACCAGCTGCTCCCCTGTCATATGAGAGAAACATCCATCAATCCCATACACTTCATAAGAAGAGTAGTGTGGACGACTAATCGTATTCGCTACGCCCATATCATGAGTGAAACTGATTCCACCTGGATACAGTTCTTCTTCATTTGGAAAACGAACTTGATCTTCATAACTGAATCTATCAATGAACATATCCAATTCATTCTTCACTGTCCAAGGATTCATTTTCATCTCAAAAAACAACTGATCCACTGTTAAATCAAATGTATTCATCATGCGATATTCGCCTTCATTAACTACCCAGAAAGGCTTCCCTTCATGTTCAAGTAATTGAGTATTTCCATAATAACTACGGACCGCATGGGCCATCATGAACTTCTGATCGTTCGATAAATTTGCTTCACTAATCATCGCATTGCTTTGCAGTGCCCGTTGTTTCAGCTCATCAAAGTTTCCAATGGCGAAGTTTGCAACGCTTTCTATGTTTGAAAAGTATTTTGTGTAGAAATAAGAAGTATCCATACCAGCTGTCACAATTCCACCTCGATAGAAGCAGATGGCAAATTGATACGTCGCTTTTTCCCCTGGTGGAACATCAGCAATAAGCGTACCTACTGGTCCGAGACCAAACGTCCAATTTTCCTCGAAAGGAGTAGTTAGGATATTTTCCATACTAAAGTGCATAGCTGACTTCGTTTCAGCCTTCTTACTTGCTATAGCCGTTATTCTTCCTTCACCGATACCTGCCAATTCTTCTGCCGTATCATCCAATCGCCGCATCGAAGAATAGGGGTCGCTCCCTTCGTATCCAAAAAAGGCTCGACGCTTTCTCTCTCCCTTTGTATTATCAATGGTTAATTCTGCTAGAACTGCTGGGACAAGCGTTCGTTTCAATTCCTCTTCGCTTGCTGTTTCTGGATTCTCTACTGTATGAACCTGTGAATACACCGTAAATGTTAAATCACCTGCTTTCCAGGTATCCGTACATAGTTGAAAATCTCGTTCAACTTGGTCTTTGGGAAAGGAATGAATGATGTTAGGATTGTCTGGGTTAGGATCCGGGTTCTCAATATCATACCGCTTACTCTCATCGTCATTCGCATCAAAGAATGGAAGAGCATCATAATGACCTTCTTGCTTCAGTGATTCCAGTCCAACGTATATGTTCTTCCTCGGTGAACGCCCTAGTTCTAAATCGAGTCCACCACCATTACCCCCATAACCAAATGTAAAACTTGAGAAAGCACCAATCGGTGAATGATGAGCATTAAAAAAATTGTTTTCTGGCATAACTATCCCTCTCTTTTCCTATAATAGGCTATCCTTTAACTGCACTAGATGATATTCCTTCTACAACCTTGTTACTGAAAAAAATAAATGCAATTAAAATCGGTAGCACACTAATGATCAAAGTAGCTCCGATTGCCCCCCAATCCGTCATGTACTGACCAATGAAATTCTGAATACCAACCGTTAACGTCTTGTACTTATCTGAGCTAATAAACGTGTTAACAAATACAAACTCATTCCAGTTATAAATCATATTAATAATTACGGTTGTAGACATAACTGGAATCGTCATTGGCAAAATAATTCTAAAAAACAATCGATGAATAGAACAACCGTCAATAATCGCTGCTTCTTCGATCTCACGGGGCAACGTATAATAGAATCCTAGTAAAATCATCATTGTGATCGGTAAGTTATATGCCGTATAAGTGATAACAATAGACAATGGATGATCAATCAAATTCACATTTAAAAACATATTAAACAATGGAATGAGAGCTGAATGAATCGGAATCATCAAACCAATCATAAATAAGCCCAGTACTAGTTTGCTGAATTTCCAATTCATTCTTGTTATCGCGAAAGTAGTCATACTTGCTAATAGCACTGTTAATAGGATGGCTACCGCTGTAATCCATACACTATTGAAGAAATATAGGGCAATCCCTCCATCCCAAACCTTCTCGTAGTTTTCCCAATTAAACTTGCTGGGAAAGGAAAAAGGAGATCCCGAAAAAATCTCTTGATTATCTTTCAGAGAGAATAAGAACAACCAAATGATTGGATATATTTGAAATAAACCTAATATCCCTAAGCAGAGATAGAGCAAGACATAACCTAAACGATTCATAAAAGAAGCCCTCCTAGTACTGGATATTTTCATCCGATTCCGTCAGTTTACGAATGATGAGTGTCACGACCAACGTAATTAAAAGAAGCATAAAACCTACCGCGCTTCCATAGCCAAACTCATAATTTGAAAAAGCTAGCTTATACATATAGGAAGCCATAACTTCACTAGCCCCGTTCGGCCCTCCGCCAGTCATAACGTAAATGAGATCAAAATATTTTAAAGAACCTACAATGGCAAGTACGACAGTCACTTTTACGACGCCCATAATAAGAGGAAGTTTTATTTTATAAGCGATTTGCAGAGCTGATGCCCCATCAATCCTTGCAGCTTCAATAATCGAATCTGGAATATTCTTAAGCGCAGCATAATAGATCAATATGTAAAACCCTGCATACTGCCATAGAATTGGGATAAAAATGGCGTATAATACAAGCGTAGGCTCCGCTAACCATGAAGGCGGATTATCAATTCCAATCCCTATAAGAATACTATTCAGTATCCCATTATTTGGATTGTAGACTTTAATCCATAGCTGTGCGATCGCAACAGAAGATAAAAGCATAGGGATCAAATAGATTTTCCTCAATAGATCGGCACCTTTTATCTTCGATACGAGGATAAGAGAAATGGCCAGATAGATAATCAAACTGAGTGTTGAAAACAATGCAAGAAGAAAAGAATGTAGAGCACTATCCCAAAACTTATCATCCTGAATAACATTGATATAATTATCCATTCCAATAAATTTCATCGCACTTATACCATCCCAATCCATTAACCCATAATAACCACTCAATAGTAACGGAATGAAGATGAGGATCCCTATTAATAACAGAGATGGTAGAACGTATAACGCAATGACAAACTTATTCGACATAACTTTATTCATAACCACAACTCCATACTGTTCAGATTAGAAAATGCTACCTACTCGCTAGAGAGGACGACCACATTATTTTCAATGAAAAAATTAATATGTTTAAACAAAATACAAAGTAAATTTGAGACGCCTCTTTATTAACTATTTTTGTTATTAGAAAGGAAAGAAACTGGCCTCACTTACAATAGAGGCCAGCTATACTTTTATTTCCCATTACTCAGAATCTGAGAGTGCTTTCTCGTGCAACTTCGCAAACTCTTTCGATGTAATTTCTCCTCCGAAAAGCGCCTGAATGGCATCAAGGTGAATCTGGGCCACATCTGGCTTCATTTGCACATCTGCGAACAAAGTGATATTACTAGATTCATTTAATTCATTCAGTACATCGTTGTACATATCTGGAAGCTCTAGATTTTCACTATTCACTTTGGTTGCAGGGATTACGCCAGCTTCTTCTACAGACTTCTCTCCCCACTTCTCTACGAAGAATTTAACGAATTCCTTCGATTCCTCTTTCACATCCGAATTTTCCGCTACAAAAAGCCCAACACCTGGACCACCAACGAAACTATTCTCAACACCACTACCTTCAACTGTTGGAAATTTAAAGAAATCAACTGAATCTCTAAACTCCTGAGGAACATCTTCATTCGTCGTGTAGTTTGGTAGATCCCAAGTTGCAATTAAATACATAGCAGCTTGTCCGTTCATAAACATACTTTTGGCTTCTTCATCTGACAGGCCATTAAACCCCTTCTCAAACGCTCCCATGTCTACAAGGTTTTGAACCTTTTCTGCTGCTGACACTAAGGCCGGGTCTTCAAAAGTGCCAGAACGATCAATAGCTTTAGTTAACACGTCTGATCCACCAATTCGATCTGCAAGATACATGTACCACAATGAGCCAGTCCATCTATCTTTATTTCCTAGTGCGATTGGTTCCACATTATTTTCATTCAATGTTTTTACTACGTTTTTTAATTCTTCATACGTTTTAGGCGCCTTAAGACCATACTTCTCAAAAATCGCTTTGTTATAGAAGACAGTTGCAATATTTAATTCAAGTGGAAGTCCGTACGTCTTTCCATCAATCCCATATGCCTCAGTTGTACCTGAGACAAATTGATCTTTTAATCCATCATCCAGAACATCATCTAGCGGTGTAAACATCTCACCATCCACATAAGGTTCCAAAAATCCTGCCGGCCAAGTCATTCCTACATCGGGTAGCTGTTCTGACGTAGATAATACTTTTAACTTATCTTTATATTGTTCATTACTAAGCACTTCAAGGTTAACGTTCACATCCGGGTTTTCTTTTTCAAAATCCGAAATGATTTCGCTTACAATTCTATTGTGATCTTTAGAACTCCCTTCAGGCCAAAGGTGCATGAAATCAATCGTTTTCGTATCACCACTCGATTCTTCATTACTACTTGAAGAAGCACAACCTGTAGCTAGTAAGACCGTGAATATAACCATCACAAAAAATGTAACCGCTTTCTTATAACCCATCTAAAATCCCCCTCATAATTAATAAACCGCTTTCCGTAAATTCAGAATAGCAAATGTATTTATGTTTGTCTACTGGATAAACTAAGTTTATGTTAGAATACTGGTAAGAAGTTAATCGAAAAGGGGAACAAAATGAAAATGACACTAAACCACACTTGGAATCAACACGTTGTAAAAAGAGGGAATAAATCGATCGTACTACAAGTAATAAAAGACAATACTCCGATTTCACGAGCGGATATAGCGAAAATGACCGGGCTTAATAAAAGTACTGTTTCCTCTCTTGTCAGCGAGCTCCTTCTCGAAGATTTGATATATGAATCTGGCCCTGGAAAATCGAGTGGTGGCAGAAGACCCGTTATGCTTCTGTTCAACGAGCTTGCCGGTTTTTCAATTGGAATTGATCTAGGTGTAAACTACATGTTAGGCATCTTAACAGATTTAAATGGCAACATTGTCAAAGAGGAAAAGTTGAATTTCTATGATTTAACATATAAAAAAATTGAGTCTCAACTCATTGCCATGATCAAGAGTCTTTCAATGAACACTCCTTCATGCAAATATGGTGTAATAGGAATTGGAATTGGCGTACCAGGAATTGTGAATAAAGACGGCGAAATTTTATTAGCTCCAAACCTGGGGTGGAAGAACATTAGGTTAAAAACCATTATTGAAGATGAGTTTGCCATTCCTGTTATCATCGAAAATGAAGCAAATGCTGGAGCATATGGCGAAAAGAAATTCGGAGTTGGTCAGGCATTTGAAAATATTGTATATGTTAGTGCTGGAATTGGAATTGGCGTTGGTTTACTCTTGAACGGTAAACTTTATCAGGGTCATGAGGGTTTTTCAGGAGAGATGGGCCACATGACAATTGATGTGAATGGCCTCGAATGTCGCTGCGGGAATAAGGGGTGCTGGGAATTATATGCTTCCGAGAATACTTTGCTTAAAAAAGCTAAAGAATTAAAGTTAAACCCACACAAAGGAAAAGAACTTTGTTTAGATGCATTAATTAAACTGGCTAATACGGATCAGCGTTCTGCTGATTTGTTTGAAGAAATAGGAACTTACCTTGGAATCGGCATTAACAATATCATAAATATATTCAATCCGGAACAAGTTATCATAGGAAATCGTCTCGCTTCAGCCAAAAAATGGCTAAAAAAACCAATAAACAAACATATCAAGGATCATACACAAAGATTTCAACAAAAAGGCCTTAGGATTGATTTTTCTGAGCATTCAACTCATTCTTCTGCCCTAGGCGTAGTAGCCTTTACAGTTGAAAACTTTCTTCAGATCGATTTAGTTAATTAAAAGAGAGCACCGCTTTACTTGCTACCTAGTATGTTACTTATCGGAAAAGAGAAACAGTCAATAGTTGTTCTTTTTTCCGATTTTTAATGGATAATCAATTCGATAAATACATGCATGTGAGTGCTATTATCATAACAAATGTTCAAACATTTTAGCTCTTCTATTGTCATTTGATCTCCCGCTCAATAAAACTCACCTTTAATCGCCTAATGTAAAAGTTATATTATCTTTCCTCTCTTGAGTAAACAGTATTTACATCACCCTTCCCCGTTCTTACAAATGCAAGTGATTCTTCCCCATACATTTCAATTATTCCTTCATCAAAAAGAATCTGATCATTCGGCTACATCGACAGCTTGCAATCTTCTCACCGTTCATACCCCTTGCTGACGTTTCTTTTACAATCCTTTTAAATCGGTGATGTTAAAAATCGCAGACTGTGGAATAATTATTACACTCCTAAAGTTAGTTAATTAAATAACAAAATGATAAGTAGAATGATAGTTAAAATTAACAAACAAAAGATGGTATTCCTCAGAATTTGATTCTCTTTTTGCCTTTCTTTCTTTCCTGGTGAACCGTAAAAATGAGGAAAAAACAGAATAATAATCCATTGTGGTATCGATACTCCAAGCATTAATGGCAACGCAGCTTTTAACCGAAACGGCTCGCCTTCAATCAGTGTAATAATATAAATAACAATTCCTACTACAACAGGGCAGAGTATGATATAAATCAACTTTTGCAATTTTGTTTTTAATATAGATTTTTCATTGTGGTATTCTCCCATAATTCCCCTCCCATGCCTTAGTTTTCTCTTCTCAACCCCAAACTAATTGCCACTAACACGGACTTGTCTATGAACTTTATTCCAGATAACCCCGAGTTTACGGAACATCGATATGTGTTAACGGTGTTTTCAACTACTGGTTTGTATCCGTAGGACAGAAGCCATTACTCCTATGAGGCAAGATGAAAAATAGTGAAAGATCCGGAATTATTCCAAGATACGGTAGAATTGTACATTCCGGAGCTGCAGTGATCATGGTTAATAAGATAACCTTATCTAGTCTTACGGTATTCAAATATAATCCTCTTAAAGCAAATCAATACTTTTATTAGCGTCTTATTATTTAACGCTATTTCAATCTTACTGAACGTTGGATTAATACCAATTATTTCAAAAGAATCCACATAACTCAATCTTTAATTCCAGTTAAAAGGAGCCTATCTTTTTAAAGATAATCGTAGAAGAAGTCGTAAAAGAACATGTGAATGTGACTTTTTCTAATTGTTAGATTAGAACTCCGTTATATAGCGGAATTCTTTTCTACTTTACTGGCATTGAAGAAGCCACTCCATTCCCCTTCAAGTATATAAAAACCCTCTGAAAACATTCAGAGGGTTAAATGAATTATTTTTACACCTTTCATCAATTTCTGGATCTTAGGTGAAAGTAGGAATAGTGCAATACTCAATATGATTGCCATACCTCCGATTGCCCCGAAGTACAGCGTTTCTGTTTCTGGTGTATAGAAACGAACAAGTTGTGCATTCAATGCTTGTGCGGCAGCTGAAGCTAAGAACCATAGACTCATAGTTTGAGCAGAGAAAGCTTCTGGAGCTAATTTGGTTGTGGCAGAAAGACCTACTGGTGATAAGCATAGCTCACCAAGCACAACGATAAAATAGCTAAGCACAAGCCATAATGGACTTACTAGTGAATCCTCTCCTCCCAAATATACAGGCAGTAGTATCACTAAGAATGATAAACCAGCAAACAATAGACCAAATGAAAACTTCTTAGGAATCGATGGTTGACGATTGCCAAGTTTCACCCACATCCAAGCAAACACTGGAGCTAATAGAATGATAAATAACGGGTTTAACGATTGGAACCAAGCTGGGGATATACTGATTCCCATGAATTCCAGTTCAGTTCGTTTATCTGCGTAAACTGCAAGGATGGTTGAACCCTGTTCTTGAATTGCCCAGAACATAACAGCTGCAATAAATAATGGAATGTAAGCGATGACTCTGGAACGTTCAGTTTGCGTTGTTTTCGGACTATAATACATCACGATAAAGTAAATGGTTGGAACGACGATACCGAAGATGCCTACTAAATTAATAAATACGTTTAATGTAAATAAGCCAGCAGGAATCGTAATACCTAAAATAATAGTAAGACCAACCACAACTAACCCTGCGATTAATCCATATTTCTTCTTCTCAGATGGGGCAAGCGGGTTTGGAACATAAGTACCAGCTAGACCAAGATTCTTTTTCTTAGTTAACATGAATACAACAAGACCTACGAACATACCGACAGCTGCAACTGCAAATCCCCAATGGAATCCTTTTGTTTCCATAAGCTTACCAACGATTAGCGGGGCAATGAATGCACCAAGGTTGATACCCATATAGAAAATACTGAAAGCTGCATCGCGGCGCGTGTCACTTTCGCTGTACATTTCTCCAACCACAGTTGAAACATTCGGTTTTAATAGTCCTGTTCCCACAACGATCAATACCATGGAAACAAAGAACATAGCTAAACTTCCTGGAAATGATAATGCAATATGACCAAACATGATGAATATTCCACCGTAGAAAACGGCTTTCGAAGTTCCGAATATCCTATCTGCCAACCAGCCTCCGATTACTCCGGACATATATACAAGTGAACCATAAATCGACATGATTGCTAAAGCTGTGTTTTGCTCTAGACCCAGACCGCCTTTTGAAACCTCATAGTACATGTAGAATACAAGGATGGCACGCATTCCGTAATAGGAAAAGCGCTCCCAAAATTCTGTGAAAAATAAAGTGAATAATCCCTTCGGATGTCCAAAGAAACCTTTTTGAGGGACGCTATCCACAATTTTCTGTTTATTCATTGATGACATGATACTACCTCCCTTATTCCTTTACTATAATATTTTAATATTTTATTAAAGTCAAAAAAAGTTTGAAACCCTTTAATATAAACAAAAACATTTTTTGTTTTTCAAATATTTAGTTATTTTAAGATAATTAAAAATTTATTAAGGTACTGTAATAAATATGAAAATAAGCCCGCCATCCAATTTGAACGGCAGACTTATTCTCATTTTCATTACTTTATTATGTTTAAGTACACATGATAACATTTCAATCTCTTGATCTAGGTTTGTCACGTTAACATTTGACTCGTTTAAAATTTTTTTAGGGATGGTGCAGATACTTCCTCTCCAGTTACCTTTGCTTGATCATTATGTGAATGAATTAACGCTGTTTTTCATGATTGCTCATCGAGCGATACAAGTATGAGTATGCGGATACCAACATCATCCATTTTATTTATCATAAATATTCCTTGTTCCTTCTCATAATAATCATCAGGTTTTAATACAACTT
The DNA here is from genome assembly GCF_050467905.1 of Pseudalkalibacillus sp. NRS-1564. Classification (NCBI taxonomy): domain Bacteria; kingdom Bacillati; phylum Bacillota; class Bacilli; order Caryophanales; family Fictibacillaceae; genus Pseudalkalibacillus; species Pseudalkalibacillus sp. NRS-1564. Next base: position 77,672 of record NZ_JBITPM010000012.1, read on the forward strand.
TTACGATATCATATATAGTAGAAAGTATCCTTATCACCAGAAAGAGAGGTTAATGTTTTCTTTAAGTTGATCTGATATGTAAAAAAACGTTGAGCGTACGATTAATGAAGATCGGTCTTCAACCTCTACTGTGCTCCTTTATGACAGCATTTTTCCGAATTAACGGAACTAAAACGACAGACTTTGAAAAAGAGTAAGGGTTATAACTAATGTAGATAAAGAACCAGCAGACAGTAATGTTATCATTTTCCACCAGTTTATTTCCTTTGAAGGTTTTACAGCCTCTTTAGACACCGTAACCCATATAGCCATAGATACTATAACTAAGATAAAAATAACTTCTTTAGACATATTTGACACCTCCATAATTTTTCTTAAGTAAACTTCCCTGGGTATTAATTCCAATTATTTCAAATCAGGAAGCATAACTCAATCTTTATTTCAGATAAATGGAGCTTATCTTAATACAAGTAAGCTCCGAGTTTATTGGAAACTATGATACTACTTTACAATCCTTTCTTCTAATTCGCTCCCTTGCTGCTAAAAAAACCAGACAAAAGATTTTTTGCCTGGGGTTACTTACTATCATACTGTTTTATCCAAACGTGTATCCATCAAATACCTTCAAACCTTCGTCATTCAATACTTGTTCTACCACTGAAGGTTTAAGTGGGCTTTTAGTAAATACATCTTTACAGGAAATCATTATGTTGTCACCTGCTATTTGTGCTAATTGATCGTGTGTAACGCTATATACTAATTTACCTAGATTTGACCAAACCATTGCACCTGAACACATTACACAAGGCTCGCAGCTAGTGTACAGGGTGTATTCCTCCAAATCAAATAGCTGATTCTCTGAACAAAAATCTCTGATTAGACCTATTTCTGCATGGTAAGTAGGATCTGAGTGGGTATGTACTTTATTCTCAGCAACTTTTACAATTTCATTGCCTTTAACCAGGATTGCACCAAAAGGTTCGTTTCCTTCTGCTCTTGATTTTGAAGCTTGTTGGATAGCTATCTTCATGTAATATTCATCGTTGTACGTCATAGAAGCTCTCCATTCCCTGTTGAATTATCCCTCATTATAAAGGAAGTACATCTCACTTGCCATCCTTCTCTAAACAAACGCCTCAAATCTCCCATGTCATAAATGAATGAAAGAAATTCCGATGAATTACTATCAATTGGTAGGCTAGTATCCCAAGTCTTAACCTTATCTCCAATAACAAATTGACTACCTGTATATTCGTTGAAGATTGTATTATTTGTGTACTACAAATCTATTTATAGATAAGCTCCGATTTTACTGGAAAATTTGAATTCAAGATATCCTCAGATTTTGAGCTAAGCCACCTGTAGTTTAAGAATTTTTTTACTTCATTCTCAACGACCTTGAATACCTTAGAGTATATTCCTTTTACATTATCTCGTTGAACTTCACTGCTTTTAATTGGGTATGCAAGTTTCCAACCACGATAGCCTTTTTCTTCTCCCTCATACAAAATTCCTGATATAAAATTTTGCGTACCATTAATCCTTTCCGCTTCTTCTTCATAAGACACGGGATTTTCTAAATCTTGAAAAGGTATAGTATTTGCTCGCGAGCCTACAAAGAAGAATGGAATGTTTTTACTCTTATACATTTCTACATATTTTGATTTTGAAGCATCAGATAAATGGTCTTCCATAATGAATACTGCATCATACTTTCTTAAGTTTGAATGATGTAACTCACTTAGAGATAATTCATTAAAATTTATCTGTTCCTCTCTAACATTAGGTTGTTCACCAACAACTGCAATCTTTAACAGCACGCCATCATATGGCTCTTCTTTTACATTATTCGTTTGACAAGCACTCAAAAGAAATAACATCAATGTTAAAATAGTTAAAAGTAATTTTTTGATTTTATAATAACTACCCATCCTCTCATCTTCTACACACCAACATATCATTTTGACTTTACTGAACTCTACTATCCAATTTGTTTGAGAACTTCAGAATCCATATACACCTCCCATTAACTGACCTTTTACTAGCTAAAACAAAATAGAGCGTAATCCTTTTAGATTAACGCTCCTATATAATAGAAGAGTGTTTATGTATTTATTTCTTCAAGAACGCTCTAATAATATAAATAACAGCTACGATAGGTATTACCGTAACAAAAATCAACATTATAGAAGCAGCACCCATATCCATATAATCCCCCTATTTCATTACCATTTAAATGATTGAGACACTACTAAATTAAATGTAACAAGCACTAGCCTATCCGTTAGCTAAAGAAAAATCACAAAACATAAAGATATAATTGCTGCTATCTTTGCGTCCTTCCTGACTGTGGTTCTTATTGTGGGTACCCATCTTATATTTCCAGACAGGCTAATCAATCTTGCAATCAAAAACAAAATGAGAAAATACATAAAAAATAAACCAATCATAAAATCACCCTTACTGCATTGTAGATAAAATTAATTCAAACGGCTCCGTGAGCACAATAAGTGATACCAAAATTTTAGCTATCGCTTCGATTTAACGGAACAATAGATTAATTTCCATATTCTTGAGTTTCCCGCTAATCTGAAGACTTGATTCCAAGGTATATCTTGAAGCAGATTTTAAATTAAAGCACCCGTTAGTTTAAAGGATTAACAACGGTGACGGTGAACTCTATAATAATTAATGGGATTTTTTAGTTTTAAAAACTAAAGGAGGATTCTAATGAAAAATATTTTCGAGATCAAGCATACAGATGAAATATTAATTCGTATCGATAACTTAAATGTAAATTCACAAGCAATATGGGGTCAAATGGATGTTTCTCAAATGTTAGCTCATTGCTCATCTTTCCAAGATATCGCATTGGGAGATTCTTTCCCTAAAAGAGGTTTGTTAGGAATATTAGTAGGTAGATTTGCAAAACCCATCTTTTATAATGACAAACCTTTGGAGCACAATATGCCGACTATTCCAACCATTTTAATTACATCTAAAAGAGATTTTGAAGTTGAAAGAGAAAAACTAAAACAAAAAATAATAACATTTCAAAAGAATGGACCAGAGTCCTGTACAGATCATCCACATCCTTTTTTCGGAAAACTTTCTTCCCACCAATGGGGAAAAGGTATCTACAAGCATCTTGACCACCATTTAAAACAATTTGGAGTTTAGTAGCAGGAGTTTAAATATACCGGACTATCTTAAACTATTCTGCTTTGCCAATAGCCCTGATATTCCTTATGCTTAATAAAAAAGAGCTAGGACTCTATTGATCAATCGCTACGATACAATGGAAGGCTTGATTTCAAGGCCTTTTGTTAAAATCATTGTCTTAGAGTTAACGTGCACCTCTAATCTGCTTTAACTTTTAAAAAACTCCTTGCACCCGAGTATTAACAAATTGCTTTCTGTATACGTTTTTTTGTAATCTTCCAATGAGATGTATGCCAAATAATTTGTTGTTTATCTATGAGTAGTAGTTGTGGTGATTTGTGAGGTATGTTTGTAACCTTTGCAATCTCATTAGAAATTCTTCTGCTTTCAACAACCTTTACCATATAACAGTCCACTATTCCTCCCCCTACCTTTTGGAAGTTCCTCAAGTGTTTGAAGGCTCTAGAACTAATCATACAAGATGTGCTATGTTTAAAGACTAATACCGGCGAATGCATCGATTGTCTCCACAGATCCCACCAATCTTCAAGAGATGTCAATTCATGAATAGAGTTCATTTTCATTCCTCCAAAAAAGTTAATCATTCCTACTAGTTCTATCGATTACTCCTATTATCAATCATGGAACCAAGGACCAAACCTAATAGGATACCCAACATAAGACTAATCGCTAGTTGATTCACAGCTATCCCTATGCTGGTGCCCATGATAAACCAAGAGCAATTCCTAACCCACGGTACTTTGATTTCGTTTTCACATTATTCTCCCTACAGCTTTATTCATTGAACTAAAAGCTACATTACATTAGATACGATTTCATGCTGGAAACGTTTCAAAAATTTGTTCCGTCATAAAAATTAAGTGATAGCCGCTTTACAGCTATCGCTCCGAGATTAATTAAGGCGCAGTATCAAGATACCTTCCTTAAAACCATTACGGTTCTATTACTTGATAAGATCTCTTTTAATAATTGAATACATATATAAATCATCAAACTTACCAAGAGTATATTCATAGCTCCTGAGTAAACCTTCTTTTGTAAAACCTAGTTTGCTAACCAATCTATGGGATTGAATATTAGTAGGCTCTATTAAAGCCTCTATCCGTTCTAAATGGTAGTGATTAAATCCATACTTAATAATAGTTTCTAGCGCTTCTGAGGCAATGCCTTTCCCCAATAATTTTTATTTAATTCAAATCCAACTTCAGCTTTATAATGTTTGGGCTGCATATTTAAATACCCGCAACTACCTATAATCTTACCTGAGTCTTTTAAAGTAACGCCCCACCTAATGCCTGTTCCTTCTTTTATTATTGAATGATACCAGTCGATTTCATCCATTACTTCTTCAACACTTTGGGCAGGCGGTAAACCCATATGTTTTACGACTTCTTCATCGGACAAATAGTGATACATATCCAAAGCATCCTCTACGACTACTTCTCTTAGTATTAATCTATCTGTTTCAATTATTGGATTGTGTTTTTCCATTCATGATCCTTCCCTTAACATTGTTTTTCTATTTTCATGTTTAGCTTACACATATAAAGAGGATACGAATCTATGTATCGATCTTCAGCTCTTGCTCCGAGATTGTGGAACATTGATATTTGTTGTGATTGTTTCCAACTACTAGTTTGTATCCTTAGAACAGAAGCCATTACTCCTATGAGGCAAAAGATAATTCCTACTGGCAAGATGAAGAATAGTAAAAAGTCTGGAATTATTCCAAGGTACGGTAGAATTGTACATACCGGAACTGCAACGGTCAGAGTTAATAAGATAATCAAATCAAGTTTTTTGGTATTCAAATAAAAATCCTCCTAAAAGCAATACAATAGTTTTATTAGCATCTAATCTAAGTCAAAATGCTTAATACCAATTATTTCAAAATAGAACTAATAAATCCATCTTTTTCCCCAAAAGAGCCTATCTAATTAAAGATAAGCTCCGATTTAATAGAACAATGGACTAAATTCAATATTCTTGAGTTGCGCTCGATTGCCGAGTTGTGCTTTTTATAATGTCGTAATAAGGGGTCCTTCATTTGTAAGAATAACCGTATGTTCGTATTGAGCCACAAAGCTTTCATTGGTTAAGAAAGTCCATCCATCTTCAGATTCGAAAACTTCCTCTTCGAATGTAGAGATCATAGGCTCAAAGGCAATTACCGCACCATCTTTCAAGATTTCATCATCCCAACTAGCGAAATAATTAAAAATATGTTTAGGTTCTTCATGAAGCGAACGTCCAATACCGTGCCCAGTAAGATTTTTTATTACTGTTAAGCCATGGCGTTTCGCTACATTGTGGGCAGCCTTTCCGAGAACACTTTTTTTTGAACCTGGCTTTGCCTGCTTAAGTCCAGCATGGAATGCCTCTTTAGAAACGTCACATATTTTTTGTAATGCCGCGTCTCCTTTCCCTACTACAAATGAAATTCCAGTATCTGCGTAATATCCGTTTTTTGAACCTGAAACGTCTATATTCACTAAATCTCCTTCATGGATGACCCGTTTTCTCTTCGGAATCCCATGCGCCACTTCATTATTTATACTAATACACGTATACCCAGGAAAATCGTATTCTCTTTTTGGCGCAGATTGAGCTTCTGCCTTTTCAAACATCTCTCTTGCAATTTCATCGAGTTCTTTTGTCGTAATTCCGGGTTTCGTACTATGGACCAATTCATCACGAATCGCTCCACAAATTTCACCAATTATTTTCAATCCATCAAAATCCTTTTTAGTTTTTGCAACCATTGATTTCCCCACTTTTTAATGTATTTTATGATTAGTATTCCATTTAGTTTCTAGCATAAACTGAACAGGTTTTTCTTCAACAATCTCTGGCCCTTTTATGGATTGAATATGACAACCTCTTTTTCCGTTAAATTGCCCTGTTATTAACTTAAACAAAAAGGAGCGTAATCCTTTTTAGATTAACGCTCCGAGATTGTTGCATACCCCTTTAATGCTTATCCATTCAGCTCATCTTGATTAGTTTCTAAATACCAAAGGACGATATTGAAGAGTTGCTCTGATTATACTGTAGACTTGATTTCAAGATAGTTTAAAGTAGATTTTAAACTATCGCATCCGTTACCACCCGTTGCAAACGATTTTGTTCTGTTCCTTATTAAGCTGTGTTACATTACTTATTATTCTTTTCCACTAAATTCTAAGATATTTAAACCCTCAGATGCTTCTGGTGTTTCAAAAAATTTAGTAACATGGATAAACCCCTCTTTCGTGTCAAAAGCTGCTCTTTCGGGCTGTTCGTTACGCCTTTGAGCAATTTGACTTAAGCATTGCTCATTATTTACATTAATGAAAATTAGTTGATGGCTTGCATGTACTTCTGACGCCATATCTAAAAACCACTTCCGCTGTTTTTGAGTGTTAGCTGGAAAATCCATCACTACATCTGAACCGACACTTAATATGTTTTGGACATGCTTTTTTAACAACGGCTTGAGTTGCGCCGAGAATTTTAGATAGTCCTCAAATGATACAATCTGATTCGGATAAAGAGATGAAAGCCATTCATCTTCAGACAATAGTACCGCATGTTTATCGAGCGCCAATTGTTTTGATTTAGTTGTTTTTCCTGCGCCCATTTTTCCACAGAAAAAGTATAGCGTGCCTAATTGTTTCATATTTTCTAACCCCCGCGCTTAATCTAGTGGTTGTTGACCCACCTTACTTCGTTTGTCCAACAAAATATAGCGTTTTTGCAGCAATAGCTCCCGTTTATTGAACAACTTCAATATTGTATCCTAAAACATTTTTACCACATTTAACCAAAAAGCAATCAATAAGTTCCCTACAATCTCAATCCGGATATTTGTGTAACAAGGATCAAAACATAAATAGAGCGCACGAATCGGTAGAAATTCGTCGCTCATTTGAATTGGGTCTTATTGGTCAGGGTAGATAAATAACCTTATAAGAGAGCTACCGTTTCTACGATACATTTTCAAAAAGTTGTTCTATCAAGGCACTTATCTCAAATCATCTTCGTCTAGAATAAACACATCCTCAATCCTTGAATTTAACTGTCTTGCGATTTTGACTGCTAGTTTAAGAGATGGGTTGTATTCCCCTTTTTCGAGAAACACGATCGTTTCTCTTCGAACGTTCACGCGTTTTGCGAGATCTGCCTGTGTTAGTTTAAGAGCTGCTCGCAATTCTTTCATTCTTGTGTTCATTACTGAAATCCTTTCCTTCTAACTAATAACCAATTGATTCCAAAGCTGAAGATCATTCCGGAGAGTCCTAACATCAGTAGATCATCCTGTTGAATGTGCTTGTGGAAAGCAAAGAGGGCGAGCCAGATAATAAGCGAAGAAAAATAAGAATATCCTGCTGCGAACATTTTCATCTTCTGAGAAAGTTCATCATCGTGAGGGATACCCTCTTTAATATTTTTCCATAACCGTAGAAAGATGGGTATAAGTAGGAGCATGACCACCATGGTCGTGATCGTTAAAATTAACTCAGAAGTCGTCATCGCATCGTTACTGAATACCGTGAACATCTGAAATAGGAGTCCTGCAGCAATCGAAGCTGACAGAATAGAAACAAGAATCAACGCAGTCTTTGAATTCAACTCTCTTACCTCCTTTTGTTAGAAATAATTAACCTTATGTTATAAATATATAACATAATATTGGTTTTGTGTATTATTTTTTAATTTTTCCGAAAATATACGTAATAGCTCATTATTATTAAAGCAAAAAAAGAGAACGCCATCAGAGTGGTGTTCCCGTATTTATTCAACAATTGCTCCGAGATTGTTGAACACTTTAAGTAAAACATTTACGAGCGCAATTTTAGTTAAGTAAACTTCCAAAAAGTAAAATCCCACTCAGAAGAACCGTCAAACTAAGGGATATTATCATTGTGAATAGACTTCTCGTCATACCTTTCCAGTCTCTAATACCAGACAAACCAAATAATCCAGCAAGAAATGTAAATAACGAAATAAATAAAACTATTGTTAAAGGGTGAATTCCGATTATGGAAATACTGAACCAACCTGAGAATGAAACTATTAAAAATAATAACACGCAAATAAATGAACAGATAAATGAACAAATGTTGATCTTCTCCTGCATCCCTCTCTCCTCCAAAAATAACATCTTAAATTCCATCTACTGCATTCTGTGAAAAAGGTCAAATTTATTTTGCTCCGTTACATATGTTATAGAGGCTTGCACTCAATTGAGCAATAGCTCCGATTTAATGGAACAACTTAGATTTAAACTTGAGTTTATATCAAAAAACAAGTCCGATGATGGTGAGAAGTAAATTCTTTAGGATTCACTGATGCTAGTGGTTTAGTTGACTTCCTGGTGATGCCAACATTAAACGCCTCCCCTTCTCCTCCTAGTTATTAAACCACTAAAACACTTTACGCTGATATATGCGAATAGAGAGAAGCCAAGAAAAGCCATATAAAACTACAACATAGATTCCTATCCCTATAAATAAGGAAGGACTTGATGTTGTCAGGATAAGGTGAACGACCTGCCTAATCCGATCAAGTAAATTCGGAATTAGGATATTAATTGTCAGTAAATAAAGACCAAATAATCCAATAAAGCCCACGTAAAGATATTGGGTCTTAAATTGATAACTAAACGGCAATAAAAAAGAGGCTGTTGTGAGAACAATCGTGAACATGAGCAGAAAGTCCTTCCATAAGGTGAATTCACCGTGAAAAACAAGTTTTCCAACTAATAACGCCAGCGCCACCATACATGTAAACAATACGAAGACCACATACTTCGAACCAACGATTTGTTTCCTAGTGTACGGTAAAGAGTTTAGAAACATATGTATGTTCAATTTCTCATCCAAAGAGATAGCACTCATAAAGATCGAGAGGCAGAATATAAGTCCTGGATAGATAATTGAAGAAACCCCAAGAGCTGAATATCCACATAACATTAGCATAAGAAGCGCCAACAAGTTCTTTTGCATCACAATATCTTTACGAACTAAGTTGAGCATGTGATGGTTCCCCCTTCTTCGTAAAAAACATAATATCTTCAAGCGTCGGTTTTTCAATAAGGACCGTTTCCCCGAACATCTCTTCCACCTCGCATTTATGATCGGTTAAAGCCACAAACCCAAATGATGATTTCTGAATGGCTACAAATGCTCCTTCAGTTTCCTGATCAAGTAGCTCAAGTCCGCCTTTGACAATGGCATACTCCTCGCTTATTTCATTAAGATCCTTCGTAAAGATATGTTCACCGTTATGAATAAAGGTAATATAATCCGCAATCGTATCTAAATCTGTTGTGATATGAGTTGAGAAGAAAATCGTCTTTTCTCCATCCATCATCAGTTGTTGCAGAATCTCAAGCAGCTCTCTTCTGAAAATTGGGTCGAGTCCTGATGTGGGCTCATCCATTATAATGAGCTCTGCATGGTGGGATAAAGCGAAGGCTAAAGAAGCTTTCATCATCATGCCTTTAGAAAAAGTTTTGATCGGCTTTTTAAGTGGAAGTTGAAAGGTTTTTACATACTTATAAAACAGATCATCATCCCACATATTGTACGCCCTTTTAACTATATCCTTCATTTGAGCTAAAGTAAGTTGTTCATAGAAGACGTTTTCATCGTAAACAAAACCGATTCGCTGTTTAATTTCTTTCTCTCGTTCCTTATAAGATGACCCAAACACAGATACATTCCCACTATCTGGCTCGAGTAAGTTCATCATCATCTTAATCGTAGTGGACTTCCCAACCCCGTTTCCACCGATAAATCCATGCACAAACCCTTTTTTAACGGTCAGCGAAAAATTCTTCAGTGTAAATCCATCAAATGATTTAGTCACATTGTTCAGTTCTACCACAGGTTCCATTATTCTTCCTCCCTGTACAAAATAGTAAGCAATTCCTGTAACTCAGTAAGTGGAAGACCAATATCTTTGCTGTTTTGTACCGCTGCTGATAGCTGCTCTTCAATCCCTCTCATCTTACCTTCCTTAATCATCTCGTCATTTTGATCCGACACAAATGAACCTCTTCCTACAACGGAAAAAATAAAACCGTCCTTCTCAAGCTCTTCATAGGCCCGTTTAGTCGTAATGAGACTGACGTTCAACTCTTTCGCCAACTGTCGCATTGATGGCAGTAAATATCCCACCTTAACTTCATTAGAGAGAATCTGATTTTTGATTTGGTTGTAGATTTGTACATACATGGATTGTTTCTCTCGATTTGAAAGTATAATTTTCATTCCATAACCTTCCTTAAATTGTATATAAGTCATTATATATAATATATACAATATACACAATGATTTCATGTAAAAATAATTGTTAGGTAAGAGGGTATTTTTCAATTAGTGTGAAATTGACTCTTTTACCTTATTCAATAAAGTATCCTCATTCAAATGGAAGAAAATATCGAGTCCATCCTTGAGTTGAAATATAAAAAAATGCCAGGTTTCAAAAGTCATATAACTCTTCAATAGCATTGGCTTAATTTTTCTGAATATCTAATCATTACCAATTACCCAGACCGTTTAAGAGAACTCAACCTTTTCTTCAACAAAAAGAAGCCTATCTTATTACAGATAAGCTCCGAGATAGAGGAATAACCAAAGATCATTTCTCCTTCTTTAATAAATGTCCCCGTTGAAGAATAGCGTAAACACTTAGCTCAATATTAATAACAATTAACACTTAGGGAAAAATAACGTCACTAGAACTTTTAAGAGGGGCGTGTACGATATTAAAACGTTTGTAGTATTCTCTTTATTAACATCTTTTTGGTTACAATTAACAGCCATAGATGTTGAAGCAAATTATACTAATGAACAATTTGAAAATTCCTTATATGATATTGGCTTTAAAGAAGTGCATAAGGCTGTTGACGATGCTGAAAAGTTTTATCGAAAAAAAATCGAATTACCTGTACAATTCCCCCCCTATCACGTTTACGCATAGTTTCGGTCGATTTGATGATTTAGAGGGGGATATTAATGACGAATTAGAGATCACGTATATTAATAAAGATGCAACAAAAAATCATTATATAATTTCAATTAAACCATCCAGATATAAGCTAACTTTAAATCCTAACCTAATTGATAGGACAATTCCATTAAAAGATGGGACAAGTGCTTTATTAAGTAACAAAAAACTAGGAAGATTTATCGTTTTATTTTTTGAAGATGAAGGCTGGCAATATAGATTGAGTTTAGATAGTGCAAGTCCTGAAAAAGTATCTCCTGATATGCTTGTTGATATTGCAAATTCATTAAAATAGCCATCAAAGAGATGGCTATTTTTACTTTTTCTAACCAGTTTTTATTGCACAATCCTCCCTCCCTCTATAAAGAAAGGACAATCTTACGATTTCTCTAGTTTTCTTAGATTTTCATAGTCATTCATATTTAGTGGACATTAGAATCATGGAATTATGTTGTATTTATGTCTAATTATGGACTTTAGGAGCCTGAGAATCTATATCCTACTTCGTACAATTTTTAAATAGGATGTATGATTATTTATGATCGCACTAGAGGATGTCCACAGATCTCATGGAGGTGAACCCTCCCATGTCTCACAGAGTCAATGCTCTAAAATTCCTTCGTACAACCTTTCCATGAGGTGGATGTCAGTCATGCTGCCCGACAGGATCATTGTCCGTATTATTGTTGGTTTTACTGATTAATCCGTGCTTCAAATGTCTACTATAAAATGAGCTAGACTATAATTTATTCCGAAAAAGAAACCCTAAGCTGCTGGTTGTAAGTCGGCTAAATGAGGAATGTCACTCAACATTCTTGCTTCACTAAATTCAAATTTCTTTCTACCGATGGCGAACAAAATCCTTATGAGCTTGTTACATAAAACAATCATAGATTGCATCTTCTTCAATGGATTATTGGTACGTCTTGTATAATACTCATGTAACGATTTAAATGCCGAGTTTTTAGCGACAAGGGGCATAGCTACTTTAAACAAAAGGGCTCTCAATTTCTTTCTGCCTCTCTTTGTAATCTTCGTCTGACCCTTGTGCTTACCTGATGTATTCTCTTTTAAGTTTAAGCCTGCGAGCTTAATAATTTGGCGTGGATGAGAATAATAGCTAAGGTCTCCTACCTCTGCGAAGAAGCCAACAACAGTGTCCCTTCCAATGCCCGTGATACCAAGCATTTGGTCCACACCTGGGATATGTTCAAGTAGGGAATCCATATTGGATTCAACTTTTTCGAACTTTTGTTTGATCAAGTCATACTTGTCTAACAGTGTTTGAATCTCTAGTTTAGCCATTTCAGCACCTTGTCGTATGCCTATCGAAAGATTGGCTACTTGTTTTAACTCCTGCATCTTTCCTAAGCCTACGCCGCGTTTAACAGCTTGTCTAAGATGCACCATTAACTCTTCATCAGAGAGGTTCACTAACTCATATGGCATTAAATTTAACTTCAATATTTGTAGCGCTGCTTTGCCTTCCCAGTCCTTAAAAACCGTTAAAAATTCAGGGAAATACCGGTCAATCTAGTTATGAATTTGACCTTGTACGACTTGAAGATCAACAGATAAGAGATCACGAATTTTCCTAGCCCCGCAGAGTTCTGCATACACTCCTTGTGGAATATTTGGTTCAGCGTATCTCCCATCCTTTACTAGTTGTGCAATGACCTTCGCATCTTTTATATCATTCTTCGTAGGTGAATTATCATCTAACTCTTTCGATTTCTTCACGTGTGAAGGATTTACTACAACGAATTTAATATTATGTTCTTTAAGAAAATGGGCTAAATTGAGCCAGTAATGTCCTGTAGGCTCCATGCCTATCAACACTTGGTTCATTTGATGATCATTCAAAAGACTTTGAATCCACTCTAACAATCTCTCAAAACCATTTTTGGTGTTCTCAAACGGAAGCGATGTTCCAAACTCAACACCTCTATAATCTTGAGCACGCGCTACATGGTTGAATTTCGCAATATCAACACCTACAATTAACGTTTGATAAGTAATTTGAGCGAGTTTGTTATTTTGGTTATAATTCATTGTATAAGCTTCCTGGTATTCTGTTTTTATGCTGGCCAGCTAAAACAATCATACCAAGGGGCTTGTTTTATTCTCAAATAGCATTTTACTTCATAACAGGAATGCTGCCCGATTGTCGAACATCACTCAATTACTATCCAACGCTAAAATTAACATATTTTGGATTTTTTCTCCGCCATACTCAGTACTTTTCTATCTTATTCATTTTAATCAAACCAAAGATTCAATTCGTATCATACACACTGATTCGAAATCATCAACAGTAATTGTTATGTAACTAAGGGGTCTAATTATTTAGGTTTATACATAAATTTATTATTTTGATTTGGTTCGGGAACGGTTCAATCAAACCTCTATTACCTATCTTTAGTCTATCGCCTTAATACCCTTACAGTCCAAAAAAGAAAGCGTTATCACTAAAGATAATTATGGTAATATATAGTTAAAACGAAATGGGGGACGTTATGAGCACGGTTGTTACACCTGAAAAGCACGTTAAGATCCAGAGAAGGAAGTGGCCGTATTATCTACTTGGGGGAATTTCACTTTTACTGATCATTGCTATCGCTATAAGCTTCTGGTTTGTTCAAAGAACAGCTCCTGAGACAAAGGGGGAAATGATCCTATCAGGCTTGGAGGAATCTGTATCCATTTATCGAGATGATTCAGGTATTCCTCATATTGAAGCCTCTTCTACTAAAGATCTATTTATGGCTCAGGGATTCGTCACAGCTCAGGACCGCATGTTTCAAATGGACTTAAGTCGTCGGCAAACTTCTGGAACTCTCAGTGAAGTCATTGGTGAATCGACAATTGATAAGGACAAATTCTTTCGAACGCTTGGTTTAAGAAGAGCTGCAGAAGATTCATTTAATGCCTACTCTCAAGAAGCGAAACAAATTCTTCAATGGTATGCTGATGGTGTGAATGCCTATATGACTCAAGCAAAAGAAGAAAACTCATTATCGCTTGAATTTACACTTGCGGGTTATGAGCCTAATGAGTGGGATCCAATCGATTCTCTTACAATCGGAAAATATATGGCTTTTGATCTAGGAGGACATTGGGAAGGTCAAGCCTTTCGTTATTATCTTCTGCAGAATTTTTCAGAAGAAGAAGCCGTGGACCTGTTCCCAAGTTACCCTGAAGAAGGCTCAACTGTGATTCAAGAAATCAAGGAAAGTAACCTTGATATATCAAAAAGCTTTGCGAAATCAGTAATCCCAGATCAATATAATGGGAGTAACAATTGGGTCATTTCTGGAGATAAAACCGCTTCGGGACAACCGCTTCTAGCCAATGATCCTCACCTAGGTCTTGGTACCCCACCGATATGGTATGAAACTCACTTAAATTCACCTGAATATAATGTAAGTGGCGTTATCTTTGCTGGTGTGCCAGGTATTATCGTTGGACGAAATGACTCCATTGCCTGGGGTGTTACCAATGTTGGTCCTGATGTTCAAGATCTTTATATTGAGAAAAGAAATCCTGATAATCCGACTGAATTTCAATATAATGATGAATGGGAGAAAGCAGAAGTTATAGATGAAAGCATTCCTGTAAAAGATAGTGAACCAATTCCATATGAAGTCGTTATTACGCGCCACGGGCCGATTCTCTCTGAATTTGCTTATGACGATCAACCTGATACTGCATTGTCTTTAAGGTGGACAGCCCTTGATCCATCTAGCGAGCTTGAGGCCGTTCTAATGATGGATAAAGCATCTAACTGGGAAGAATTCAAAAGTGCCTTAACCTCTTTTCATACACCCGCTCAGAATTTCGTTTTTGCTTCTACTGACGGCACGATTGCCTACCGGGCGAATGGATTAATTCCTATTCGCAAAAATGGTGACAGCATGGTGCCAGTCCCTGGATGGAACGATGAATATGAATGGGAAGGTTATATCCCATGGGAAGATCTCCCAACAATTGTTAATCCTGAAGAAGGCTTCATTTCTACTGCAAATAATAAAATCACAACAGAAGACTACCCCTATCACATTACACATACATGGGCACAACCGTATCGTCAAGATCGCATTCGAGAAGTTTTGCTTGAAAGCGATGAATTTGAACCAAAAGACATGATGGAGCTACAAAATGATTTCGTGAATTTACAGGGAAAAGAATTTACTCCTCTTCTCATAAAGGAACTTAACAGAGAACACTTAACTTCAGTTGAAAAAGAAGCGCTATCTGTCCTTAATGAATGGAATTATATTGATGGTAGAGATGAAGCTGCTCCCCTACTCTTTCATCTCTGGTTAGTAGAAATGGAGAAAGTTCTATTTGAGGGAGAAATTGAAAAAGAGATGATGCCGCTTTTTGATGGTAAAAGCCAGGTGGTTGACCAGCTCATAAGACGAGCTGCAAGCGGGGATGAAGGGCCATGGATAAAGAAGTCTGGAGGATTTACATCCGTAGTCACTGAATCTTATCAGGCTGCAGTTTCGAGAGCAGTTGATTTACAAGGGCGTACACCAGAAAAATGGGCATGGGGTACGTTCCATTCGGTTCCATTTGAACACCCGCTAGGTGCGATTAAACCGTTAAACCTCCTGTTTAACCCTGATGTAAATGCAATGGGTGGCAGCCGCGTTACGGTAGGTGCTGCTGGGTGGAACACGACAACTGGACTTGTAACCCATGGTGCACCATGGAGAGGCGTTACTGATTTATCAAATATCCAAACAAGCTACAATGTCATTTCACCAGGTCAGTCCGGCTACGTTTTTAGTAAGTGGTATGATAATCAAATTACGGATTGGGTTGAAGGAGAATATCATGAAACAAAGATGAATGATTACGAAGAAAATGCTCAGCACCTCATTCTAAAACCATAACAAAAGGCTCTCTCAGTCAATGAGAGAGCCTTTTGGCATTCTTACTTTACAGAAACGGTCCAATTCTGCGTATCTTCTAATTTTCCAGTTTGAATTCCTGTGATTGTATCATAAAGCTTTTGAGACAGCTCCCCAATTTCATGATCATTGATGACCATTTTCTTATCAGCCCAGTTTAATTCACCTACAGGGGAGATAACAGCGGCCGTTCCTGTTCCAAATGCTTCTTCGAGCTGCCCTTTTTGAGATAGCTCATACAGCTCTTCAATGGAAACTTTTCTTTCCGTAACACGGATATCCCATTTCTTTAACAATTCAATAACCGACATTCTCGTAATGCCGTGGAGAATGCTACCGTTTAATTCAGGTGTCACAACTTCCCCATTGATTTTAAAGAAGATGTTCATGCTTCCCACTTCTTCGATGTAACGCTTCTCTACCCCGTCCAACCAGAGAACATCAGCATTTCCATCTTTATATGCTTTCGCTTGCGCTTGATATGCAGATGAGTAGTTACCAGCCGTTTTGGCCATACCCGTTCCACCTTTAACAGCTCTTGTAAATTTATCCTCTACGCTAATTTTCACTGGAGTTAACCCTCCTGAGAAATACGACCCTACTGGTGAGAGAATAATCATCAATTTGTATGTGTGGGAAGGGGCAACAGATAGATTCGGTTCCGTTGCAATAATATAAGGACGTACATAAAGAGACGTTCCAGGTGTTGAAGGAACCCAATCTTGCTCCAAGCTAATTAATTCCTTAAGATAGCCCATTACACGCTCTTCATCAATATGTGGAATGCTTAAACGTTCACTTGAAAGGTTCAGTCTCTGTAAATTTTTTTCAGGTCTAAACAATAAAATTCGATTATCAGCTCGATAGGCTTTTAACCCTTCAAAAACGGTTTGACCGTAATGAAAAATCATTGCAGCAGGATCAAGAGTGATTGGCTCATATGGAATGATGCGAGGTTCATACCACCCTTTTTCAGTTTCATAATCCATTACAAACATGTGATCTGTGAACGTTCTTCCAAAAGGAATTTGATCCTTCTCAGGCTTCGCTTTCAAATTAGTGCTTTTCACAATTTCTAAATCTGTACTCATGGCCAGGACTCCTTACTCTCTTGAAAGTGGTTATGATAATGAATTCATACTCCTTCCACATGAAGGCAGTAGATTAACTATTCATCTATTGTACTGCCAAACTCTACTGAATTAAAGCTTTATAGTGCAGAAAGGTAAAAAAATTCAGTTTTTAACACCTATCTCTATCATTTCATACAAATTCTAGATTTCAGGTCCTACTGGTCAACATTTGAAGCACACTTTTTTCACTTTTTACTGTAAGCGATTTCGAGTGAACAGTAACAATGTTTTTAACCAATATAACAACCAGTTCAGGTAACGCCTTTTAATATTTGCTATTGCAAGAGAGGCGATTTTTATGTAAATTAGTCAAGTATGTTTATTAGGAGGTCTCATCATGAATCAAACACAAAATACTCAACGCGTGCAAATGGTTACAGCTGATCCATCCGCTATTGGATTATTCGGTCTTGCTATGGTAACGCTTGTTGCATCATCAGCCAAGCTTAGTTGGACAGATGGCGTCTCATTTGTACTCCCTTGGGCGATTTTTCTAGGGGGCATTGCACAGCTGATCGCTAGTTTTCTAGATGCAAAGCACAATAATACATTTGGTACGACAGCCTTCGCAGCTTTTGGACTGTTTTGGCTTGGAGTAGGAACGTCATGGTTAATCGAATTCGGTGTTTTTGGAGACGCTGCGGCTGCCGCTGTGGATCCAAAGCAATTAGGCATTGCATACATCGGCTATTTGATCTTCAGTGTCTTCATGACAGTTGGAGCTATGGAAACTCATAAAGTACTTTTCTTTATTTTTGTCTTTATTGATTTCTTATTTATCGGACTCACATTTTCCACTTTAGGTATTTTCCCTGAAGGCATGCACTTCTTAGCCGCCATTGCTGAGTTCTGCATTGCGATTTTAAGCTTCTATGGCTCAGCTGCGAGTGTTTTGAATACTCACTTTGGCAAAGTCACACTCCCGATTGGCAAACCATTCGGTATTTTCAAACAAGCTTAGTATCACGTAAAGAGACAGATGAATCTAGATTCATCTGTCTCTTTTATAATTTATAAAGATTTATGAAGATCATGGAGCCTTTGAATTGCCTTAATGCGAATCTAGTTCTAATCAAATGAGTTGTATCACCTATCTCCTTCACTGCGAACTTCCCCCATATCACGCTTATATATATCAACCATAATATCATTATGTAAACTTAATTAGTAATTAACTATAAAAACACTCTTTAATCTCTTTTCAACTCAGCCAGATTAAGTGAATTGATTCTCTCCAAATCATTTTAATACAACATGTAGATCATATATTTTCAATTAATTGTGAAATGCTAAAATGAAATACAAGGCTAACCTCGTATCTCCCATTAAAATTCATTATCCTTATTTACTCAACTGTTTAATATGATTGATGATATAATTTATCTCAGCTAATTTTTGAAAAGGTTCTGTATTTTCGACAATCGAAAAATCTAAATTCCTATTTTTTATGTTCGTAAGACCCAATCACCTTTGAAGATTAGTTCATATACAATTCAGAAAAATTCAATTTTATTAGCCCTCTTATCATCAAGTAAAAACGCCCTTACCTAAGTAAGGACGCTTTTTGATTATGCCGAATGATTTTGTGTTAATTCATCACTTAGTTTTGTTCTCATAGCCATTCGCCCACGATGTAGACGAGACTTCACTGCCCCCGGTGATAGCTGCAGTTTATATGCTATTTCACTTTCCTTTAAATGATCATAGTAGTGAAGTTTCATCACCACTCTTAATCTCGGGGATAACAAATGGATCTTTTTTTTCACAGATTCTTCAAAAAGAAGAATCTCACAGTCTTCTTCTACGTTACAATCGTGATCCGCTTGATTCATGAGAGTATCTTCCGTATTAAACAGAGTCACTTTTTTTTTGCTTTCTTAATTGATCAATCGATTTTCGAGCGGCAATAGTTGAAAGCCAGGATCCTAGCTTCCTTTCACTTTGCACTTCGTCTAATCGATCATACGCCTTTAAAAAGGTTTCTTGAAGCACATCTTCGGCAAGTCCGTGATCTTTCAAGACTCTTAATGCAGTATAGTAAACGCGTTTATAGTGTTTTGTAAAGATGTCATTAAAACAAATTGTTCTCGAGTCTATCATTGTTGTTGGTCCTTAAAGTAATCTTGCACAAAGCCTGGAGCATTTGAAGAATCAAAGGTTAACACTTCATAATACCCACCTTTTATATCCTCATAATGAATGCCAACTAAATAATCCCCTTCCTCTTCTTCTTTGCTGCTTAATAATATCATTTCGATTTGCTTCTTATCCTTTATCTCAAAAGGTTCAACGGACTCATTCTCTACAATTTGATCATAAGCTTCTCTCGGGTATTGATTTTGTGCTTCATCCCATGGATAAATGCTTACATGATCGATTTCACCTTCGTCAATAAATGCATCCTCATAGAAGCCTTCTTCTTTCAACCAATTAACAGTATTTTCATAGGAATTATAGATCGAATTGTCTTGCGCATAGTAGTATTCCTCTTTCCAATCGGAACCTTCTCTTACTTCAGATACACGAGATCGAATCCCTTTTGGATGAATCAATTGATCATAGGATAAACTGTAAATGTCCTCTCTTACATGTTGATAGAATTCTTGAATTTGAAGCGGATCAAGTATGGAAACTTCTTTATTGACGGGCCCTCCCGGTTGAAGAGTGACTTTTTGAATTTTTGAAGGGTCACTATTTAAGACAGGGTAAGCTAATTCTTTGTATTCCTTAGTTTCCATTACACGTTTAAGGGTTTCCTGGACGTTCTTTCGATCGACTTGATATGAACGTTGCACGCGATCACCGTTTTTTAATTCATAAGAGATGAAATACATCATTCCTGTAGAATTAAACTGATCGTTCTGGTTAATCATCTCTTTTTGTAATTGTATAACTGCATTAATTGCACCTTCTGATTCTATTAAATCAGGTGAAGTATTTTCGATATGTTCTTCTAACTGATAGATATTGTCACCTATATAAACATTTTTAATTTCACTCGTTTCTGGAACGTAACTTTCATAGTTTAACCAGAACAATGGCAAAATCCCTATAATTAAACCAGCTGTTGCTCCGTAAACGAACAAGCCTTTAAAGTGCTTCCAGTGAAACACACGCCAGCTTTTATCTAACACCATTGAAGAAAGGAAATATCCGACGATCCCACCTATAACGTACCCAAAAATCAACCACGATAACATTAGTTGAGTTTCTCCAAAATAGGTACCACCGACTAGAGCAAAGCAAAAGGTCATTCCAAACTGAAAGACTGGCTTTAACACGTTAATGGCAATCGTCTGTGTAGCTACTTCTAATGGACGTTTCTTATAGATGGCTTTTCCACCAAAGTAGAATACTATTGAAGCGATAAAATAGACACCCAACATTATATACTGAACGGGGAGAAACCCCTCCTGTGGGTCATTAGGGTAATATTGAAAAACGTTGACAAGGGGTGAATAGTTACCTACCGTATGATCGATTACCACCAAGTCTGAAAAACCAGCAATAAAGAAGCTAAGATGTACCGCTACAAGAACATAAATTCCTGCCGGAAGAAGCAGAAGGATATAAGTCAAAACAGCTTGAACGGTTGATAATCCAGTTAATGTACCAGCAAAGACACAAATCATAAACGTTAGAATGCTTACAATGATCATCATCAACGTCCAATAACCGAGCTGGCTAATTGAATAAAAAGCTGACACGTCAGTAAACAAAAAGAACATGAATAGAATAAGACTAGTCAACAAAATAGGCGCAATGAGCAAAATCACTCCTGATAAAGCGTGATGGCGAAATAAATGCTCTCTGCTAATTGGTAAACTGTGAATAAAGTCTGAAGCACCTTTCACGTGAATGTAACGAAAAAGAAATACAGCCATTAAAACGGGCATAAGAAATAGCAGCATAAATTGTATTTCAAACATAAATATCGGATCAAAAAGCCCAGCTCCGCTTGCTTCTATTCTATATTCGTCGTTAAACGCCATGAGTAATTGGAGCGGCAAAGTAAAGGCAAGACCACAAAAGAACAAAATACTAATCCAACCAACATTTCTAAAATCTCTTTTGAACATTTCTCTTCTAAACAAGGACGTTTTCGATAGCATATCCAACACCCTCCATTTCATAGATGAATATTTCTTCTAATGTAAGTGGTAATCGATCCATTAAGACTGGACCAATTTTCTCGATTTCAGTCATCACTTTCTTTTCTTCTCCTTTTACGATCAAGAGAATAACACTTCCCCGTTTTTCTTTATAGAGAATATCAAGATCGCTAGAAGTCAAATCGTGTTCTCCTGAATCTTTAAATGCGACTTGAACTTTATGTACGTCTTCCTTTAATGCATCTAAATCACGTTCAAGAAGAATTTCACCATGGTGAAGAATCCCGACATGATCACAGATCTCCTCAACTTCTCTTAAATTATGTGACGAGAGCAACACAGACATTTCTCTTTCAGCCACATCCTGAATGATCATGCTTCTTACTTTTTTTCTCATAACCGCATCCAAACCATCAAAAGGCTCATCTAAAATAAGCACATCCGGCTTAACTGACATAGATAAGATGAAAGCCACTTGTCTTTGAAGACCTTTAGAAAACTGACTTACTTTCTTGTTCTCATCGAGCTTAAACAAATTCGTTAGATTTGTGTAGCGCTCCTCATCCCACTGTTCATATAAACTAGCGTAATAATTGGCTAGCTGCCTCATTGTATATTGTGGTAAAAAATAAAGGGCATCTGGAATAAACACCACTCGTTGCTTCGTAGAGACATTTTCATAAATGGGATGGTCCAGTACGAGAATTTCTCCTGAATCTTGTCTCAGAATACCGGCAATCATTCGCATGAGTGTTGTTTTTCCTGCGCCATTTGAACCAAGCAAACCATATATTGATCCAGGCTGCACTGCAAAACTAACTTGATGGATGATTTTGTTAGTCCCAAAAGACTTTTCAACACCGTTTACTTCAATCATCCTTTTTCCCCCCTTCAATTTCAGTTAATAGTGACTCAATTTCCTCTACTGTCATTCCAAGATAAATGGCTTCAGCTAGTAGCTTCTTTAACTGATCTCGCACGTTTTTTAGCTCCTCACTCTCAAGCTTTTTTGAAGGATTAACAAAACTCCCCTTCCCTTTCACTGAATAAATGTATCCTTGAGACTCAAGCTCTCTATATGCCTTTTGGATGGTATTTGGATTAATTGTCAGCTGATGCGCAAGTTCACGGACAGAAGGAAGTTTCTCATCGTCTTTCATAACATCTTTAATGATCAGCTGCTTCAAACGATCAACTAACTGTTCATAGATCGGCTTTCGACTTCTAAAGTCCAATTCAAACATCAATTCACCTCCACTCTCACTAGCTATAACTGTATTAACTGTATTAATATATGTAGTACAGTTAAAGTATATCGAAAGCCAATTGATTTGAGAAGTCTTTTTTGTAATTTTTTCTATTAATGATCAAAAATGACTTTATCAAAATAAAAATAAGCCGTATCTCAATTCCATACTTGGGAATGAGTTACGGCTATTAGTTAGTTTTCAATAGACTCCCTTGTCTAAAGGTTTATGTAAATTCGCAAATAAATCAGAACATTTTCTTTCCAATATATTATTTACGCAAAATCTTTTCCATCGCTTTTCCTTTTGCTAACTCATCGATCATCTTATCCAAATAGCGAATTTCCTGCATAGTTGGTTCTTCAATGTTTTCTACTCGTACCCCACAGATCACTCCTTTGATCATCTTGCGTGAAGGATTCATTTGGGGAGCTTCCATAAAGAAGGTCTCAAAGTCTGTCTTTTTTTCTAATTGAGTTTCAAATTCATTTTGGCTATACCCTGTCAACCAACGAATGATTTCGTCCACTTCTGCTTTTGTACGCCCCTTTTTTTCCGCTTTCGTCACATAATGGGGATAGACGCTTGCGAAGCTCATTGTATAAATTTTATGTTTTGTCATAATAAGGCCTCCTTTGATTACTAAAGTAAAGATTTGCAACGGCTTACCTATTCGTCTTCACATCATACTGTCCCTGAACCTTTAATGTTATGCAATTTAATCAGTCAACGTACCCTGATGAAAAATCATTTTCCACGTTTCATTATTGTTTCTCCATATAGAACTTCTTAAGGTCTTTTGTGATCTTGTTTTATCATGGATGCGATATGTTGCAAGAACGGCAGCCTCTGATAAAAAGCGTATTTCGAATTCACTTAGAATCATTTCTCTATTGGAAAGACCATTATTGTAATCCCCCTCTTTATGCCACACTTTCCCTGAACTTCCAAACTCAAAGAAATCATCTGCAAGTATCTGATTTAATCTATCTGGATGAGAACGTACTTCAGGCTTTAATAGTTCTTCTTCTAATTTCATTAAATGATGTTTTAACTCTATTTCATCGATGATAATCACTCCCACTTTTTACTTATTAATCCATATTATACTCTTTAAAAACGACAGAACGTGATATTCTTCACGAAATTATTGATGTAAGCGGTTAAGTATGAGGCTATGCATTGAAATTCGCTCAAGGATAATTTAACCTATTAGAGTAGGTATAAAAGATGACTGGATGATAGACACTTTATAGGGAAAAATAAACAGAGTGAAGTCCAACTTTTCTTCTATCTCTTGATTAGTAACTTCGTTTCTAATCAGGTATAAAAATACCTTAACATGGTTTTGCCTTACTATATAACAAATAAGCGTAACTGCTTACAAGAAGGAGAAGTGACTATGTCAGAATCAATCACAACCGAAACAGGCGAAAAACGCGTCCCTACTCAAGACGAACGCGAACTGCTTGATCAGCTTTTGGATCCTAAAGTTCAAGAGTCACTAAGCGTGCTTGTAAAGGAACTTCCTAAAGTAACGGAACTTGTTAATATGATGTCTAAATCATATGATACGGTCCAAGGTCTTGCAACAGATGATGTATTGAAGAATGATACAGTAGAATTTATGTCTGAAATTCTTCATCCCGTTACAAACTCCGTAAAAGACGTGGCAGCAAATGCAATTGAAGCAAAAGATGAAGCTGAAAAGAGCTCAGAAGTTATTGGGTTATTTGGTCTTTTAAAAATGTTGAAGGATCCTCAAGCTCAGAAGCTTTTCAGATTCGTGAATGCTTATCTTAAAGTTTCAGGAGAAAAAAGTAACCAAAAATAATACTGATCTGCTAGAAATGGAGGAACAATCATGTCAAAACAAATAGTCATTTTGGGCGCAGGTTATGGTGGGCTTCTTTCTGCTTTATCCGTACGTCAATACTTAAATGAATCAGAAGCTACAGTTACATTAATTAATAAAACTCCTACTCATCAAATCATTACAGAGTTGCACCGTCTAGCTGCTGGTAACATCTCAACGGAAGCTGCGGCACTTCCACTGGATAAGTTATTAAAAGGAAATGACATTAATCTTAAAGTAGCATCGGTTGATTCATTTTCTGTTGATAATAAAGAAGTTAAGTTATCTGATGGTTCTACACTTTCTTACGACGCATTAGTCGTAGCACTAGGTAGTAAAACAGCGTACTTCGGTATTCCAGGACTTGAAGAAAACAGCATGGTACTGAAATCGGCTGAAGATGCAAACCGCATCCACGCTCATGTTGAAGAACGCATCAAGAGCTTTGCAGCATCAGGTGACGAAGCGGATGCTACAATCCTTATCGGCGGTGGCGGTCTTACAGGGACAGAACTCGTAGGAGAACTAGCTGATGAAACACCAAAGCTTGCTCGTAAATATGGCGTAGATCCTGCCAAGATCAAATTGAAGCTTGTTGAAGCGATGCCTAAAATTCTTCCAATGCTTCCTGATGAGTTAATTAACCGAGCGATGACTAGCCTTGAAAAACGCGGTGTTGAATTCCTTACAAACCTTCCTGTAACGAATGTAGAAGGAAATGTTGTTGAATTGAAAGATGGCCAAAAGATTGTTACAAACACATTTGTTTGGACAGGCGGCGTTCAAGGTAATCCACTTGTTGGCGAATGCGGTATCGAAGTAAATCGCGGCCGTGCAACAGTGAACAATTACCTACAATCCACTTCTCATGAGGATGTATTCGTTGCTGGTGACAGTGCCGTTTACTTCAAACCAGGTGACGAGCGTCCACAACCACCAACTGCTCAAATCGCTTGGCAAATGGGTGACCTTATTGGTTACAACTTGTATGCTTACCTTTATGACAAAGACTACAAAGAATTTGAACCAGTTAACTCTGGAACATTAGCAAGTCTTGGTCGTAAGGATGCCGTTGCTCAAATCGGTGGCAACGCAACATCCCTTAAAGGCCTTCCTGCATCTGTGATGAAAGAAGCAAGTAACGTCCGTTACCTTTCACACATCAAAGGATTGTTTGCATTAGCATACTAAACAACGAATCATTTTCTATAAAGATATAAAAAAGTGCTGGGAAATTTTCCAGCACTTTTTTTCAGATAATAAAACCTGGTTTTGTACCTTTATCAATTGGTTTTAAAGAATATAAGTCACCTGAAACACCGTGGCAACATACGACATTCATGCCTTCTATAAACATTCGACTCGTAAAAACAGTTTCGCCATGATCACAAAAGATTTCTATGCTTGAGGAATCTATAAAAAGACGAATTTGATGTTTCACTTTTTGTTTTCTTAGTGCATATCTTTTTGTACCATATTCTTTAGCATAAACATGGGTCATATTTGATCGATCAAGACAATACTCTTTTCCATTTGAAGAGAAAATCACGTTTTCATTTGCATCATTCCTAAAAATAATTTCAAATTCTCGGTCGGCTTCAATGACCATTTCAAAGGCCCGGGAAGTTAATTGATGATTTGTTTGAAGCTCCTGCCTCTTTGTTCTCAGTTCTTTTAGCTCTTGAAGAGGCTTTTGTAATAAACGATCCCCCTCAATCTTAACTTCTCTCAGCAACGTTAACATGTGAGCCCACATATTTTGGTCTGTAGGATAGATGCTCTTTGAATTGCCTAACCAACCAATCAGAATCCTTCTTCCACATGCATCGTCATAAGTTTGTGGTGCATAGAAATCAAACCCTTTGTCTAGTTCGATATATTCGTGTGCATTCAGTTTACCCGTAGCAACATCTAATACATCACTAATACAATACACCACCGAAAATACATTGTTATACTGATATTTATTTTTACTCAGCTCCCCCTGAGGAGAAAAGATAAGAACACCGCGATTATTTTGTTCAAAATAGTTGGGGCACTCCCACATATACCCTGCATCCTTAAAATTCGTCTGGAGAATGCCATGATACGTCATTTCATTTGGTTGGTCTCCTGAATAAAGGGCGATTGCGCCTTTATGCTTACTCGTTTCACCACCCACGAGCATGTAGTATTTGTTATCCCGTTTAAATACAATTGGATCTCTAAAATTATTGCTGAAATCGGGGGGCGTCCCTTCTATCATCACGTTTTCCTTCGATATCGTTTGATCTTCATTTAGGAATCCATACACCTGACTTGGTATGGCTTCACTCTCCTCAGTTAGATGATTTCCTGTATAGAATAGGTGCATGTTATCCCCTTCAACAAAAGCGGATCCTGAGTGACAGCCGTGAGAATCATATAACTGATCTGGATAAAGAGCGATACCGTGATCTTTAAAATGAATAAAATCTTTCGTTGAAATATGATACCAATGCTTTAATCCATGAACTGGGCCTAATGGGAACCATTGATAGAAGATATGGTGTTCTCCTCTAAAAAAGCTAATCCATTTGGATCATTCATTAATCCATGATGAGGTGCTATATGATAATTTGGATAATAAGTATCCTCTTTTGCAATTTTTTCAATCGTACTTAGATAGTCATTCGAAACATCTGACAAAGTAACGAAACGATTCTGGCGGTTAGAAAAATCAATGTAATCAATCATGTAAAGCTTCCCTTCTGTTAAACCTTAAGAAAACGAACATTAGCCATGTTTAATATTTAAATTTAATGCAGGTTGTTCCGCAGATGGCTTTTCACGATAAGCAATGAACGTAACGAGAAACGATGTGGCCAATGCAACTAGAATGACTAGAATGTATTGAAAGAAACCATCGCCTATATACAATAACAATCCTGGTAGCATCGTCGAACCAGTACCCGCTGCAGCGATGCCCAAGATCGAAGCAAACCCACCGCCGACTGCGCCACCTAAACAACCGTAAATAAATGGTTTTACTTTAGGTAAGTTAATCGCGAACATCACGGGCTCAGTTATGCCAAAGAAAGCAGGTATAACGGAACCTAACATATTAGATCGCTTAATTTTATCTCTTTGCTGAATAACAACTGCAAGAGCTGCTCCAGCTTGTCCGGCAATTGCTGCCGTACCAATCGGATTGATTAAATCATATCCCGTTTCCGCAACCATTTTAACCGTTATTGGAACAATCGTGTGGTGCATACCTGTTATCGCTAAAAGCTGAATGGCACCTCCATAAACAAATCCACCGATACCAAATGGTAATTCAAAGAAATACATGATGCCAGAAGTAAGTAAATTCTCTATTCCCAAAATCACTGGGCCTACGATAACAAGTCCAAGAATTAACGAAAACAGTAATGTGACAAACGGTGTCAAAATAAGGTCTAGCATCTCAGGAATGTATTTTCTCGCTATTTTTTCAATTTTTGCAGCTAACCATCCCATAAAGACAGCAGGAAGAATTGAACTTTGCATACCTGTAATTGGAATATCAAATCCTAATAAAGTCAGGAACAACGGATCAGCTTCCCCGAAAGATACAGCCCACTTATCTGGTAATTGCGGTGCTACCAGCATTAAACCGAGAGCAATTCCAATAACAGGAGATCCTCCAAATTTCTTCATAGCAGACCAGGTAATCAATACCGGAATGAATGTAAAAGCTGTATCTGTTAAAACTTGTGAGAGTACTAAAATCGTTGAAGAAAGCTCCATTCCGAAACCGTTTATTAACAAGCCTCTAAGTCCCATTAATAGGCCCGTTGCAATTAGAACGGGAATAACAGGGATGAAAATATCTGCAAACGTTTTCGTTAATTGATGGATTTTAGAACTGTTTGAATTTCTCGGTTCATTAGAGACCTCTTTACTGTCACTAACTCCACCCTTTTCTAGTTCAGCATAGACTTTATTTACAAAACCAGTACCAAGAATAATTTGATGCTGCCCACTTTGATAAAAATATCCGCTTACACCTTCAATTGAATCAAACGATTCTTTCTTGAGCAATGTATCATCATATAATTCGACTCTTAATCTTGTTGCACAGTGGGAGATGCGAGATATATTCTCTTTTCCACCTAAAGCTTGTAATACAGAATGAGCGACCGTTTTAGGATTCTTAGCCATGATCCTACCCCTCCAATAAAATATTCGTTATCCAAACAAAAGCGGAAACGTTTCCACTTTGTTATAAAAAGAAAATTACTACCAAGATTACTACCAAACTGGAAACGTTTCCAGTTTGGTATAAAATGAAAGCGACTCTAGAAATCGCTTTTGAATAAGTAAATGATATCGTTTACACAAAGAAGAGTCAAGAGTTTTTTTTATTTAGTACTATTTCCATCAAAAAAGGTTACAGGAAGTACATTTTTCTTTTCAACAGGCTGTTCCTTAATTAGTTTAATAAGCACTTGTACAGCTTTTTCAGCCATTTCAGCAACAGGCTGGATGATTGTTGAAAAAGTTAATTCATCTTCCTTACTGGAAGTAACGCCATCAAAACCAATCACCTGAACTTCCTCAGGAACTCTTCTCCCTAGTTTTTTTAGAGATCGCAACAATAATTTCGCCCATTTATCGTTCATGGTAAAAAAACCATCCACATCAGGGTTTTGTTCTAAAAACCGCTGGATGACCGCTTCAATGTCTGTGACAGGCTCTCTTAATTCGTAAATACAGTGATCAAAATTTTTACTTAAACTCACAGTTTCAAATCCAAGTCTCCGATTCATAGATTCATTTTCAATGTTTGAAACACTTCCTAAATAGGCAATCCGCTTACAACCTCGCTTCATCAGTTCTTTGGCTGCAAGCTCTCCACCTTTCTTATTATTACTCGTTACGAATACGACATCTTTTGTAAAGTGCCGATCAATGCTTACAATCGGTAGGTGACTTGAAATATATTGATCAAGTTCAGCACTATAAGTAATGGCAATTAATCCATCTATTTTATTTTTCTCGAGCATTGAAATATATTCTATTTCATTCGTACGCTCATTTTGAGTGTTGCATAGGATCATTTTATAGCCAAGATGAGACAATTCCTTTTCAACATGATAAGCAAATTTCGAAAAGAATGGATGCCAAATAGTGGGGACAATCAAAGCGATCGATTGACTTTGCTGCATTTTAAAATTCCTAGCAACTTCGTTTTGCTTATAATTCAAAGTTTCAATCGCTCGTTCTACTTTTCGTCGCGTTGTTTCTTTAACAGGGCCATTGTTATTTAGTACTCGAGAAACAGTACCTAGTCCTACCCCAGCTTCTCTTGCTACATCTTTCATATTTACCAAAGTTCTGATTCACCTGCTTTGTTAATAAATTCATCCAGAAATTATTGTAACATAGAAAAAGTTCTCAAGTTGATCGATAACTGCATTGAGATAAGCTTTAAGGTTATCCTATTCCAAGTACACCTTCACCATACGATCATCCTCTTTAACCGGGTCTCCCCGACCATCTTTATTATTTGTTATCGCAAATAATGTGTCCTCGTCCAATAATAAGGAGCGAACTCGTCCAATATCTTCTGACTCCACAGTAGTACCCTGGCCCTTCAGTTCAAACGACCGAATTTCCTCGCCTCTTAAGCAAGCAACGTAAAGTTTGTCATCTTGAAAAACCATTCCTGACGGAGCCCATGTATCATCTCCAGAGTGATAGATCGGCTGCACCATGCCATCAGCAATTTCATCTCCTTCAATCACTGGCCACCCATAATTGTTTCCTGCTTCAATTCGATTGATTTCATCATGAGCAGACTGCCCATGCTCTGAACTAAAAAGCTGTCCTTCTTCATTCCACGCGAGTCCCTGAGGGTTTCGATGACCATAAGAATAAACATAGGAATCATTAAATGGATTATCTTCTGGTACGTTTCCTTCCAGATCCATACGCAAAATTTTGCCTGCTAAACTATCTTTATCCTGTGCAAGCTCCGGTTCTCCAGCATCACCTGTTGTGATATAGAGCATACCGTCTGGTCCGATTTTCAGTCTTCCTCCGTTATGAAACTGTGAGCCAGGAATATTCGCAAGAAGCTCATCCGTTTCTTCCCAGGTGTCCTCTGTAAGTTTAAGCTTCACCACCCTATTAAATGTGTTTCCACCTTCTAAATAAGTATGGTAGAGATAGGCTACTTTAGACTGAGAAAAATCTTCAGCTATTGCCATCCCCAAAAGTCCGCCTTCACCTTCACTATGCACAGGTTTTGTAAGTTGGATCGTTTGCCTTTCCAGGGAGTTATCGAATTTCGCTATCTTACCCGAACGTTCTGTGAGATAAAATGTTTCTCCTGTTTGGACGATCTCCCATGGAACATTTAAATTTTCAATATAGGCTGACTCTATTTTAGTCTCCTCATCCGCACCATCGCTAGAACTTGAGTTTGGATCATTACTTGAGCAGGCTGTTACGAGGAGTAACGCACAAAGCACACCCCCTATTTTCACCATGTCTTCCTCCATTTCATCCAGATCTTATTTTAAACAGTGCTACTCACAAATCATGAGTACATTTCCATCAAGATCTTTAAAATTAAACCAATGACCATTCTCAATATCAGTGATAAGCTCAATTCTTTTTTCTTTCATAAAAGAAAAAGCGACTTCAATGTCTTTCGTATTGAAATGAAGAGGTGGAGTTTTATAAAGGTTATGCTCAGAATAAATTTTGCTATCCAATACAAGGCGGTTACCTTTCATTGGCACGACATACAAATGTCCTGCTACTATGTCGCCATGGGCAGGAATCCCTAGTAAATCACAATACCAATTTCTTGCATTTTCAATATTTTTTACGGGAATAAAAACAGCACCAATTTCATTTAAAATCGGATTCATTTGAATGACCTTCCCTCCCAAATCAATTTTCAGTACTTACTCCTTCTTTCTTATTTGATCCGCTCCTTCCAAAACCCACTAAAAATATGTACACCACATTTTTGAGGAAGAAATGATGAACATGTATGATATGCTTGATTTAACAAATATCCCCATAATAAATCACTCTACAAAAAAGGAGGGGACTAGAATGAGTACTATTAAGAATATTCTCTTAATCGTTTTTTCAAGTGACCACTCTCAAAACGATCTTGCAGAGCTTCTGGTAATGCCTTTAGGACTATTTTCCCTACTATCGATTCATCATTTTTTTCATTTTGTTCCGCTAAACTGGTACTCGTTACGATCAGCTGTCATTTTCATGGCTATTTTTGCACTCTTCTATTCTTTTATGAAACTAATTAGAAAAAAACTAGGAACCAAAAACAAAAAGCTCTCACCTTATGTCATTTACATGGTCTATTTTGTTGCCATCCTCGGAGGATCAGTGATCATGGCCTCATGAACAAAACCGCACTTTCCCTTTACTAATCCCCCCAAAAATCTCGAAGCAGCTATGCTCCGGGCTTTCAGTTCAGGCATGAAGAATACACTCATCCACAGTCACTGAAGCTACCTGCGGCTGGATCAGGAGTTATTATCTCTAATCATTTAATCCTTTGCCCTGTAGAATTTGCTGCATATATTTCTCGATCCTTGCTTCTCGTGTTTTGGATTGTTTAGCTTTAGAAAAGTAAAGGACATATGCTCTTTGCCTTCCTGGTGTTAAAGCTTCAAATGCAGATTGTAATTCAGGTACTTCATTGAATTTATGTTGAAGTTCGTCAGGGATTTCTATATTCTTCTTAATATTCACTTCTATACCAGCTTTTTCAACGGCAATGGCGTTATAAATATATTCTTTCAAAATGTTTTCATTATCCACTATTTCTTCTATATTGGTGAATCTTATCTGACGGCTAGACTGTACATTTTCCGTTTGTTGAATGAGCATGTCATGCGTATCTTGTAACAAAACACCTTTAAAAAATAATAGAGCACAATATTCTTTAAATCCATGTATTAAAACGATATTTTTCCCGTGGAATGTGTAACATGGAACCCCCCACTTCAATTCTTCAGTCAGCTCACAATCAAGAATGATCATTCTCAATTCCTTGAATTCTTCCTGCCACTTTTGGGGTTTACTGATAAAGCCATCAACTTTAGGATTCATTCTACTATTTGCCATTAAAGCACTTCCTTTCGCAGTTATTTGATCAGCCGAAAGTTTTAAATCACTATTTGCAATTGCCCCATCCATCCATTTTCAATTACAATACTTTCATATTCACTTCTAAATAATACCACAATCCTATCTATTATCTTGAGTAGGTTTAGTCTCATTCACGATACCCTTCCGTATTAGATTTATCGTTCAAATACAAAAAGCAGTTCAATGTAGTTACAAATCAATCTTTGCACGCTACACTGAACTGCTTCATTTTCATGTTATCTTAAGTTTCTTGTTTAGTTATGGCTACTTCAATGTCATAATCTGCCGGGTCAAGTTCTGTTTTCATTCCGAGCGCAAGTCTAGCTAGCTCCAAGCCGAGATACGGGCCAACTGTGAGTCCAGAAGCCCCCAGACCATTAGCAGCAAGTAAATTCTTACTACCAGGCACATAACCAAACACTGGTAAAAACCCTGGTGTGAAAGGACGGAACCCTACTTTCGCTCCTAAAAACGTACTACCCGCTAATCCAGGGGCGACGGATAGGGCTTTAGTAAAGATTTCCTGCAGTCCTCCAGCAGTCACACGCTGATCCATACCAGCTTCATTTTCATGAGTTGCCCCAACAACGACGCGTCCATCATCAAA
The DNA here is from genome assembly GCF_050467905.1 of Pseudalkalibacillus sp. NRS-1564. Classification (NCBI taxonomy): domain Bacteria; kingdom Bacillati; phylum Bacillota; class Bacilli; order Caryophanales; family Fictibacillaceae; genus Pseudalkalibacillus; species Pseudalkalibacillus sp. NRS-1564. The sequence continues at coordinate 110,862 of NZ_JBITPM010000012.1, forward strand.
GCTTAATAAGTACTGATCGTTAGGCGGCATCACGACTGGCCATTCATTCGTTACCGAATTATTCATTTCAAGGTGGACGATCTGAGCTTTCTGAGAAGTAACATTAAAGTGGAGGCCCATTGGAGATAAAAGCTCTTCCGCCCAGGCTCCAGCTGTCAGAATTACTTTTTCCGCTATAAAGGTCTCACTACCTACCGTAACACCAGTAACTTCGTCTTCTGACAAATAAAGCTTAGCATCACCATACATGATGGTAGCTCCGTGTTTTTCAGCTGAGCGAAGTAGCGCATTACGAAGAGCTGAACCGTTCACTCTTGCCGCGCCACTAACAAATACAGACTGGTAATCTCCAGCTATAGGGGGGAATATTTCTCTTGTTTCCTCAGAAGATAGCTTCTTGATTTCCCCGATTTCTGGTGCATCTTCTCGTCGCTTTTTAGCACGCTCGATCATTTTATCTAATTTTGTTTCATCAGTATGGAGGCTGATTGCCCCTACTTTCTTATAACCCGTTTCTGTTTCTCCATCCTTTATTAATTGGTGAATCAAGTCTGGATAATATTTTGCTCCCCCTTTAGCAAGTCGATACCAGACTTTATTCCGACGTTGGGAAAGCCATGGACAAACAATACCAGCTGCCGCTTCTGTCGCTTGTCCAGGTTCATTACGATCGATAATCGTAACGTTTATTCCTTCTTTTGCAAGATGATAGGCCGTTGAAGCTCCAAGGATGCCGGAGCCGACAATAATTGTTGATTTCATATGTAACACCTTTTTCATTGATTTCGATTCTTTGTTCATTTTACATAAATTCCGTTAAGCACACAAACCGACTGTATTAACTAATACTCTTTAAATGAAGACCTATCTTTTTTCAACCTATTTCTTCAGGTGAAGCCTTTCATTATGCTAAAATAACACCATTACATGAAGAAGGAGTCTCACTATGAAAAAAACATTAGACCACATTGGAATTGCAGTCAGACGTTTAGATGAAGGAGTTCAGTTTTATACAGAAGTATTAGGTGGCGAGCTTTTCGACCGTTACCGTAGTGAAGCAACAGGTGTAGAAAGCGAAATTGCCGTTATAGATCTTGATGGCAGTCGTATTGAACTACTGATGCCTACGAATAATTCCACTTCCCCAATCGCACGTTTTATGAAACAAAAAGGGAAAGGCGTCCACCATGTTGCCTATGTTGTCGATAACCTTGATGAGGCAATAAAGGAATTAGCGCAACAGAATATTCGCGTAATGGAAGATACGCGACGAGTGAACAAACACGGCAGAAGATTAATTTATTTAAATCCAGCTGACACAGAAGGAACAATCATTGAATACTGTGATTATCCTGAATCAGGTAAAACTACAATTGAATAACTGCCAGTCGAATGACAAGGATCATAAACAACAAGAATGTAAGTACAAGTAGTACATTCAATCTTGTCGGTAGGTCATTATTCCGATTATTTTTATCGCTCATATGATTTCTCCTTCCTTATATGTTAACTACGTTCAAAAAGGCGGTGCTTATGAAGCATATCTATAATCTTTTTTACTTCGGTTACTTGCAAGCCATTTCTTGTCTGTTTCCATTAATTATTTTTGTAACGCTAGCATTAAGCGAAAGAATGACGCTTTTTTTCTACCAAGGTATGATTTTATTCTTATCGTTTGCATTTTAGCACAAATCTTCTTATTAATAACCAAATTTGAGACAATTGATGAAATGAAAGTGATTCTTGTTTTTCACATTATTGGTTTGGCACTCGAGATATATAAAGTTCATATGGGTTCCTGGTCTTATCCAGAGGAAGCTATCTTCAAAATAGCGGGCGTTCCACTGTATAGCGGATTCATGTATGCAAGTGTTGCTAGTTACATGTGCCAGGCCTGGCGAAGACTGGATTTACAATTAGTGAATTGGCCTACTTCCTGGATGACGATCGGTTTAGGGATTGCCATCTATGGAAACTTTTTTACCCATCATTTTCTATATGATTTTCGCTGGGTGTTGAAGATCCTTGTTGTGATTCTCTTCTTTCGAACGATGGTGTACTTTACAGTCAATCATACAATTTACAAGATGTCTCTCCCTATATCTTTCGTACTCATTGGTTTTTTCATATGGATTGCTGAAAATATTGCAACGTTTTTCGGAGCATGGGCGTATCCAAATCAGCAAAGTCATTGGGAAATCGTACATATTGGTAAAATTAGCTCGTGGCTTTTATTAGTCATTGTGAGCTTTATGATCGTAGCTCAGTTAAAGCATACAAAATACGAAAAATTAGCTCATAACAAAAATGCAGCTCTTTAAGAGAGCTGCATTTTATAATCCACCTATTTCTAATGAAATGTTCGTCTCCAGATGAACATAGCTATTTTCTATGAACTGTGAATGCTACGATATGGCAATTTCCATCCATAACGGAGGGACAGCATTCGTAGAAAGACAATGGCACCAAATAAGAACATGAGCTGAGGTAATTCTTGTGGATAACCAAGCCCAATTAACAGCCCTGCCATCATGGCCCACACTGCATAAACCTCTTTTTGTAAAACGGTCGGTTTTCTTCTCGCTAATAAATCACGAATAATTCCACCACCAGTTCCCGTCATGGCTGCAGCAACCATGGCAGCAATAAAAGGATGACCCATTTCTTCTGCGAATAGCGCGCCCTGGATCGCAAATGCAGCAAGACCAATTGCATCAAAGAAGCTCCCCCACTTCTCCCAATAGTAGTTAATCCAGCTTGCAGGAAAAACAAAAATGATTAGGATTGTACCGATCGCAATCATAATAAGCACATCCTGTTCCCAAATCGAAGCGACTGGCACCCCTATTAATAAATTCCGTATAATTCCACCACCAAATGCTGTAGCAAGTCCAAGAACAATCACACCGAGAAAATCAAACTCCTCCTCTAGTGCAACGAGTGCTCCACTTGCAGCAAAGGCAATTGTACCAATAATATTTAATATTTCCCAAGTCACACCATTACGCCCTTTCACGATCTATTGAAAGTTAAAGTGTACGTCAGCTTTTATCTGTTATCAACCCTTATTTTTTGGTTAAAAGAATTAAAAAACCTCCTAGTGGAGGTTTAAGAAGAAAGATGATAATACATTTCGATGATGTCCTCATCTGAATGAGGAATTTCATTTCCTTTCACAATTTGAGCACCGTTGATACATCCACTTGTTAAAAGGATAATATCTTGTTCGCTGCCAAGTTGTAAAGATTTCAAGACGCCCTCTCTTCTTGTGTTCGTTCGATAAATATTAGGATCATTGGGATTCAAAAATCCTGACATAACCTTGTCGACAATGAGAGATGGCTCATGATAGCCGGGATGATCAACTGTGACGATAATTTCATCCGCTCTACCTTCAATTGCTTTCGCCATTTTAGGCATCTTCTCAAAATCCCTGATCCCAATTCCAGCAATCATAACAATGAGCTTGCGATGATCCATCTTTTTCACTTCATCTACAAGACGTGTTAAAGCTACTGGAGTATGCGCGTAATCAAGGATGATCGTTTCCCGGTTAGGCCCACTAATTACTTGAAAACGACCTTCAGGGCTTTCTAATTGTGGCAGCACTTTAATAATCGTTTGCAGTCGGTATCCAAGTAATAAAGCTGTCCCTACAGCAGAAAGCACGTTTGCAACATTATAATCTGCAAAAACTGGTACAAAAACATCGTATGCTTCACCATGTGAGAGCAATTTGAATGAGGTACCATCTAGTCTATATTCCAACTCAGCGGCTATGAGATCCGCTTCTGCATGTGGATTTAAGCTATAAGTCACTTTACGATGTTCATAAGCTCGGCTAAGCTCAACGCCCATTTCATCGTCTACATTGACTACAGCCGCTTTTGCTTGATTGAAGAGTTTTTCTTTACAAGCTTTGTAGTGTTCAAAAGTATGGTGATATTCCAGGTGTTCTGGAGAGATATTAGTGTGAATGGCGACATCAAATTCAATTCCTTCTACGCGCTTTTGATCAAGGGCAATAGATGAAACCTCCATCGCTACTCCCCCATCTCCTTCGTTGATCAAATCCTTGAAGATGCGATGAAGGTCAAGTGACTCAGGAGTCGTTGGTGTGCTTTTCTTATAGGGAATTTTTTTCTTTGAAGACCAAATGCCGGTTGTTCCAATAGACCCTGTTGGCAATCCAAGCAGTGTGAGTAACGAGCGCACATAAGCTGCAACGGTTGTTTTACCATTTGTACCTGTAACGCCAACTGTCTTTAATTTCTCGTCTGATGAGCCATAATATTGTTTTGAAAAGGATGCCATTGCGTTTCTAACATCATCAACAAGAATAAAAGTACAATTAGGATAACTGTGAGCAAGACTTGAAATAAGATCATCTTGGTCTGCTACTACTGCTACTGATCCATTCTTAATCGCATCTTCTATGTAATTATGTCCATCGTGATTCTCGCCTTTAATTGCAAAAAAAAACAGAAGAAGTCCCTGACATTTTCGAATGAAATGTAAGACGCTTAATCGTTTGAATGTCTGGTCCATATATATGGGTGATCGGAGTGTATTGAAGTTGGTTAAAATTAATCTTCATGGTGAATTCCTCGCTTCAGTGGCATTATTTACTTTTATTGGAAAATTTTTATATCGAAAGTAAATAATATATTTTTACTTAAATTCCCCATTTTTCCTTACTTAAAACAACATCGTTACATTTAGCATACTCAATTAGTACCATGCTTCATTCATGTAAAATCAACAGACAGCTAATGAGCTGTCTGTTATGTTCATTATTCTGCCGCGTTGTAATGATTGCGAACTAGGTCTGTTAAACTCAGTTCATCTAATAAGTGTACAGGTACTAATAATGTAATCGTGACAACACCAGGATGCCTCCCTATTTCAATCGAACCAGTGATCGTTGCTCTATTCATAACTTCTGGAACTGATATTCCCAGAGTTTCTGCTGCACGATTGAGGCCGTTATCTGTTGCCTCATTAAGGTTTGCTCCTGTGCCTATAAAAGAAAGAGGTAAAGATTCTTCTATTTTTGCAACCCCGTACATATCTGCTACTTGTTTAGCTGATGCTTTTTCCTTATCGGTGAAAGGTTTAGCTAAATGAGGTAGATCTTCTAGTACCGGGAGTAAAATAGGGCCTTCAATGTTAAGATTCTTGATTACCTTTGCTTGAAGGTTTACGATACCAGATACGTCAGCAGTATGGCCGGCGATTTCTCCATTCCCCTGCATGGCATGCATATCCCCAATATAAATGCCTCCACCTGGGACCTTTACAGGACAAATGAGAACCGCACCTTCTCTAACGCGATTAATATCCATATGACCATCTGTACGATCTTCTAATTCCTCTTTTGTTACGCCATAATCATGCGGAGCATCAATGAGAAATTGACCGAAGTCTCCTGCATTATGAGAATCGGGCAATGGGCGTGAAGGTGTTGTTCCGAGCTGCCCTAAAAATGGACGGAGCCTAGCCATTGTTCCAACGAGATCACTTGGCGCAAAAGTAACAACTGGATTTTGTACAGAATTCTCGGGAGTAGCCATAAATGATTTACCATGTTCTGCTATGTACTTCGCAGCTGCCTCATCCACTGTCACACCTATTGTTCGATTCGAATCAAATGCCATTGTATACCCATTCGTAAACACAAATGGCGTCACATCTTCTCCACAATTTGAACACCGAATAGCTTCTGGTCCTGTACCTTCAATCTTAGTCTCTGGATATAGTTCACCGCAGCCAGGACACTTGACAGCAACGAAAGGATCACCGACAAATCTTCCATCAACGGGACGATCATTTCCTGAAGAAGTAGCCATAGATGTAACTTGAACGGATTTAATTCGAATCGCTATGGCGTCACCAACTTCAGCCCCTTCCACAAAAACAGGTTTTGTTACTTCATGGCCGCCTCTTAAGCAGGGGGTGATCATGGGTCCCCAACAGCCAGGTGCAGTATTTGCAATAATATGACCGCCGTCCTTCAATGGTCCTATCATCTCTTCCTTTGGATCCAAAATACCATTCGTAAACTCATTTACAAAAACGGTTTGCTTCGCTTCCATTGCCTCTCCCCTTTTCATCATTATTCCTACCTACATTATAAGAGTAATGTCGATTCATGTAAAAATTTAATTGGCTAAATACAAAAAAACTTTGAATTCAATGAAATATTCCTTCTCTAAATCACTTCTTTTCAGTGATTGACGAAATGCAAAACCTTGCCTATACTGAATAAACGCAAACGTAAAGACAGGTGATGAAATGGAATTTAAAATGCAGTATCTTTCCTTTTATTTAATACAAGTAGAAGGAAGCGGAGAAAGTGAAGAACGACGTTACAAGCATTATCAAACTCTTGACGCAGATGCCTATGAGGAAAGCTCACTAAAAGACTTTCTAAACGGTGAGTTAACGAAAATAATGAAACGTAAAGTAGATCGTCACGCGAAGTCAGAAGGAGCACCTACGAAAATTGGGCGCTTCATTGTTGAACAAGGTCATGATTTAACATCGAATCCAAATTATAATTTATTCGATCGGACACGCTATGCTGAATCAGCAGATGATTTCGAAACTTCATCCGATCAAATTGTTCAAATGTATTTGGATACAAGCGCTATCAGAGGTGGCGTGTTAATTGTGGCCACGTCAAAGCTTACAAAACTCTTTGATGATCCTTTTCTCTTTATCTTGAAGTGCGACTTTGAACCGAAAGTAGCAACAATTACTGATGAAGATACGCTGATTCAGAATGTGGAAATGGCGATCACAACAAAAAGCATGAAATCCGTCCAATACCCCTACATGCCAGAAGAAGGCATGATCGACAGTGCTGAGGTGAAAGTCCATCAGTCGTCACACGCACGTTACTTCGAAGACTTCTTAAAATGGGTTGAATACGAAAAGTCGATGCCTGAAATCGTTAAGACACAAACGATGGGAATGGTTCAGGAGCATATCCAGGAAACGTACCAGGAAGAAAGCGAAGAACGAGAAGAGTTTGAACAGGCAATAGAAGAATGGTCTCAGAGTCCAAAGCGTGAGCTGCAAGAGCGGTTTACAACAGAACAGGTCGTAGAAGCTACCTCACAAATCGTCGAGCACTCCCCTGACGTCGAGTGGAAGCTGAAGCTTGACCATGTGTCCGTGAAAGCGATGCTGTCTGACTTCGGCGATTCGATTCATCTTGCGAAGGTAAATGGCAAGTATGTGCTTGCGATTGAAGCCGATTCGATTACGTTCGAGAAAGGCTTTTCTCCTGTCGAGTTTCATAAGCCTGATACGCTTCAGGAAGTGGTGGAACGGATTTATAAGAAGAATGAGAATGAATCATAATTAAAGCGTTTTGGTCTCCCGAAAGTCCTGATAAAGAAGAATCCATTTAATTTCTTAAATAAGGTGCCTCGCAAATGGAAAGAACATTTTGCGGGGTATTTTCATTTTCGTATTGCTCAGTGAAACGAACAGTTTAGTAAAAAGACGATCAGAAAGCAAAACCGATTTCCAACCCTCACGAAATGCCGTTATCGATTTCTCACTACTTAAGACGGAATAACTCCTTAATGGATGATAAAACTAGTAATCTATTTTGATATAGTGACTGCATATTCTCTTGCCATTTCTTATTCTATCGCGTTTACTTCCCCCTTTTTCTGGGTAGAAAATTATATCATTTAATTAAAGGTGGAATTGAACTTATGACATCCTTTGAAAATGCATTAAAACATCAAGTAGGATTAGGTACTGCTCCTTTAGGTAATATGTTCAGGGAAGTTCCAGAAGAAGAAGCACGCAAAACGATTCAAACCGCGTGGGATCAAGGAGTACGTTATTTTGATACTGCCCCTTTCTACGGTGCAGGTTTGGCTGAGATGCGCCTAGGTAACGTGCTATCGCAATATAACCGTGATGACTATTTATTAAGTACAAAAGTTGGCCGTTATATTACTGACGATACAGAAAATAAGGAAGGTTTATTCCAATATGCCCGGAATAATAAAGTGATTACGGACTACACGGAAGATGCAACGAAGCGATCTATTGAACAAAGCCTGAAGCGATTAAAAACAGATCGATTAGACTTTGTCTTTGTTCATGACATTTCCCCTGATTTTCACGGGGATGAGTGGCTAGCCAAATTTGATGAAGCTCGTGAAGGAGCTTTTCGTGTGTTGACACGCCTTCGCGAAGAAGGAGTAATCAAGTCGTGGGGCCTTGGTGTTAATACGACAGAACCGATTGAAAAAGCAATGGAGCTTGAAGAAACTCAACCGGATGTATGCTTGTCGGCTACCCAATATACATTGCTACAGCATGAACAGGCTTTACGACGAATGATGAAAAAAGCTGTAGAAAAAAATGTAGACATCGTCGTTGGATCTCCTTATAACTCCGGTGTATTGCTAGGCGGGGATCATTACAATTATGAGAAGGCGGATGCTGATATTATTGCCAGAGTCAATCAGCTAAACGAAATAGGTCAGAAATATGATGTCCCATTAAAAGCAGCAGCCCTTCAATTTTCAACTTCTCATCCTGCTGTAAGATCAGTCATTCCGGGATCAACACGTCCAGATCGAATTAAGGAAGATCTCGATATGATTCAACGCGATATACCGAAAGCGTTCTGGGATGAATTGCTCAGCAGAGGATTCATTTCATCAAATGCCCCTTTACCTAGCAATGTTAGATAGATTATTTTTCTTGGTAAGTTGCGCTTAACTAAAAGAGTTATAATTAAAGCTCAAAGAAAGAATGGACTTCTCATGAAGAGAAGTCCATTCTTTCTTATATATTTTCAAATGGCACTGTAACCCTAAACAGATACTTTATCGAGTTCAACCCCATAGCCAAACTGTGAAAATTACTTTCTAAATATCTTTCGCTTATGCCACTTGAAATACACTTTATTTTCCTGATGAATGCTGATTTTTGCTCGCTCCACTAATCCGTATATTTCGTAATCTTTTTCTTGCATAATCGAAGAAATATGCAAGCGACCCTGACCATCAAACGCAATTAGCCCTTCCTCATATAAACCTGCATGGTTTCGACAAAGTAACAACCCGTTATAAGGATCCAATCGCTCATCATTGGAGCAATCCTTCCACGGTTTAGAGTGACTAGCCTTCAATAATTCCGGCAAGTTAATCGCACATAATGCACATTGTTCTTTCCATAACGGGGCTACTTCATTTCTAAATTTAAGCTTGCCCCACCTCATTTTCGTTTTTGCTTCTGATTCCGTTTCTGTAATCACCGGAACGAGCGTATTCCGATCGGTTCGTCTTACTTCATCGACTGTAAGTTCTAATTGCTCTTCATTTACGCGATAAAAATTCGACTCACTAATAAGCTCAAGCAATTTAATCGTTAATGCTTCATTACAAGGATATAAGTATCCAGGATTCCCGCTAGCATCATTTTGAAACGGCGAATATTTAAGAGGTAATAAAGGAGAAATTTCTTGAAACTTCTCTTTCACATTCACCGGAACATCCAATTCTTGATATTCTAACTTCACTAAATACCCCTGTTTAGATTCAGTTTGATTCCACAACGTTGAGGGTTGCATTTCTTCGCTACAATCAACCTTTGCAATACTAACGGCAACAATATCTCCCTTAACATAGTGGAAAATAGGATCTCCTTGTCTCACTTCTTTCAGCCTTTTCCAAGAATGAGGTACCTGACCTCCCCTGTCTTCTTTAGGAGACCAAATCACTCCCGATTCTTTTTCCTCATGGTATGTATCTCCTTGCATGACAATAAAACTATTCATCTTTCTTCCCCCACCTGACGAGCATATTCCTCTAGTTGTTATTCTACATGAAACACAAGGGTTTTTCCCTTTTAAAACGTTATTCCTTGTCTTAGTATGAGTATATGGTGGATGAAAGAATCATTCAAGTAAAGTCTACGCAATTTTTCTGACAAAAAAACCTAATAAGATAGTTTCTATTGCATCATGTGCATGACCACACACAAATAATCCCACCACCACACGAGCAATATCATCTGCGTATAGAGCTTTCACTGAAGAAGTATGAACGAAGTCAGAAAGCCTTTCTTGTAGTTGCCCAATAATCATGAGTTAAATTCATACGCGAACTCAAAAGAGACCAACAAATTTTCCTTTGTTGGTCTCTTACTTGGTATATCCATGTCGTTTAAATTCTATAAATTGAGAGCTTCTCTTAATTGGCTCTTCAATAATTCTAGGTGATCGAGATCTGGAATAAAGTAAGAAGGACCACTTACATCTGGTGTCGTACCCCTGATTTCTTTCGTTTCAATTGCAGTTGAACTAAGTGATGGAAATTCTCTCTGCAGAGCGAGAATCTCTCCTGGTGTAATATTTGTTTCCACATTATTTTTTAATACATTTGAAATTTTATTAATCTCAAAGATCGTGTCTCCAGACTTCATTTCGTCGACCGTTGCTTTAATAAACTGCCTTTGACGCTCTTCTCTTGAATACACCGTATTTATATCACGTTTCCTCATTCTTACAAAGGCTAGTGCCTCTTCACCATTCATTTCGGTTATGCCTTCATCGAAATAGATGCGATCATTTGAATAGTAGTTTTTTTCCCAGAAAGGGTATTTAACTTCAACCTCTACTCCGCCGATAGCGTCAACAATATCATGAAAACCATCAAAATCAACAGCTACATACCGATCTATCGGAATATTCAATAGATCTTCCACTGTTTCTACGGCTAATTTCTTCGCCCCGTAATCACTAAGATATCCGTATGTATAAGCAGCGTTTATTTTATGACTACCATCATATTCCTCTCCTACTTTCTCTATAGGAACTTCTACCTTCGTATCTCTTGGGATACTTGTCATAGTAACATTCTTTGAAACAGGATCAAGTGTGAGAACAATTTGGGTATCAGCTCTTCCACCCTTTCCATCTGAAGAGTAGTTTTCAATTCCAAGAAGTAAAATCGAGATCGGCTCTTCTCCAATGTCCACTTTTGTCTCTCTCAATTCTGAAATATCATTATCCCGATCAAGCTCACTATAAGATTGCTTTGCCGTGTTATAAACCTGGAAGCCTAGATAGCCACCAATACCAACGATCACTAGTAATAGAATTGAGACACTAAACAGTATTTTCTTTTTACGCTTCTTTTTCCTTCTATGAGCTAATCTATTTTTCATATCTTTCACTGCTAATTATTCCTTTCTTTCACTTGTTCTGTGTTAATGACTATCGATACTTTTGGCTTATTTACGCTCTATGTTGAAAAAGGATTGAAGTAAATGTTTCACTCGAATTTAGCAAAAATCATATTATCCACAATATAAGCTCATATCGTTAATTGCATAAAAATTTTTCTAAAACAAACTCATCTACTACATGAGCCACTTTCTAAAGCTATCATCAGAATACCACTATTTATCGTAACATTAATTTACCAATTATTTCATGATTTTTTAATAGGTTATATTCACTTTTTATTTCGTTGATCTGAAAAACAGATGAAAATCCTTGTGAATCTAGTATTAATTAATATGTATATTCAACTTTAAACTATACATTTCAAACTATTAAGGGGGGGATTGAGTGGACCAAAATACAGGACCAAGGTATGTCCTTCGCTTTTATTAAAGCGACAGAAGGAAGCTCATTTATCGATCCATATTATTAAACGAATTGGAAAAATGCTCAAAAGACTAACTTACGAATCGGCGCCTATCATTTCTTCAGTTTTGATAGTAAAGGAGCGACGCAAGCCAAGCATTTTATCGAAACCGTACCGATTGATAAGTATGGATTACCACCTGTTATTGATGTTGAATTTTATGCTTATAAAGAAAAAAATCCTCCTGATAGAAGCGAAGTAGAGTCAGAGCTTCAGACAATGATAACGATGCTGGAAGAACACTATGAAAAAAAGGTCATTCTTTATACCACTCACGAGGCATATGAGCTCTATATCAAAGATAGCTTCAATCAGTGTGATCTTTGGATAAGAGATGTTTTAACTAAACCAACCTTAACTGATAATCAATCTTGGACTTTTTGGCAATATACCGACAAAGAGCAGTTAAATGGGTATAACGGAGAAGAAAAGTTCATAGATGTTAACGTATTTCATGGTAATAAGAAGGAGTTTGAAAAGTATGGTTATTAATTTCGAACCTTTTAAAAACTCAAATGAGCTAGAGTTGTTATTTACAGAATATCCCTTATAAAAACAACCCACATTTCTGTGGGTTGTTTTTATAGTAAACCGCAATTGTAAATTCGCTTATACCCTAGCATGTGATTCCTTTAATTTACATAACGATATTCCATTAAACTATTTAAAAAATAGACTTCCTGTAACAATTCTTCTCCAACGTTCGTTTCGCGAACCTTTTTCCTCTCTAACTCCTTATCTACCAACCTTTTTACTGATAAAACATCTGCTCCATTTAGTAAAACCTCATCTTTGGAATTAAAATGTTTATGTGCGACAAGTTGCATGCCGTATGAATTAAATAATAACGTGTATCCTGCAATACCTGTGGTTGATTGATAAGCCTTAGAGAAGCCTCCATCTATCACTATCATTTTACCATTTGCCTTAATTGGGTTCTCTCCGTCTATTTCTTTTACTGGTGTATGCCCGTTAATAATATGACCTTGATCTGGATTAAGATCAAATTCTTCAAGAATATCTCGGCAGGTATTCTCGTTTTCACGTAAATAGTAATATGGGTTCTTTCTTTCTTTATGAGTTGCTTTATTCTTAATAAAATAACGTTCAAAAGTGGTCATTTCTCTTTTACCAAAAAGTGATGAATATTGTCCGGTCCACAAATACCAAACCATATCCGTTGCTAGATCGTCTGTTTCATCAGGATGTGCAAACGCATGTCGAAGATAATTTTCAAAAACGTCAAGCAGTTCACGACCTCCATAGGATTTGTTTTCGATCATCATTTCTTCCATATTACCTTTTTCATCTAAAGGAATACATCCATGTATTAATAAGTTCCCGTTGTACTTCAAATATAGAGAACCTTTTTTCATCAAGAAATTCATATGCCTTGCCAGCTTTTCAGAGTGTTGGAGAGAAAAAAGCAGCTTATCGATTACTTCCTCCTCTTCTTCCAATAACTGATCCGGTCGCTCTGGATTAACGGTCGCAAAACAAGTGTTTTCAAGCGGATACGTTTTACCGTGAAGCGTAATGTTATTCTCATCAAAGTCTATTTTCTCAAGCAACAGCCTTTCCGACATATTAAAATACGAGCGCCTCTTTATAATCGGACTTTCAAGTTTGAACTGAATCATAGTTATCGCCTGATGAATTTTGGTGATTTGACATTTTTCATGATTCGATTGCTTCTCATCCGAATCAATTTTAGGTGTAAACGCTGGATTGTCATGATAGTATTTCTCTGCAAGATTTAGAAGCGGTCTAAGATTGATTCCATACACATCTTCAATAATCTCCAGATTGTTATACCTTGCGCATATACGAATGATATTAGCGAGACAAACCTTTGAACCAGCAAACGCACCTATCCATAGAACATCATGGTTTCCCCACTGGATATCTACTGAATGATAATTAATGAGTGTTTCCATAATTTTGTCAGGTTCTGGACCTCGATCATAGATATCCCCTACTACGTGAAGATGGTCAACGACTAATCTCTGAGTCGTATATGCAAGACCAATGATGAGTTTATCAGCTTGTCCGAGGGAAATAATTTGCTGGAGAATTTTCTGGTAATACGTCTCCTTATTTGTAAGATCGTCCGTTTTGTATAGCAGTTCTTCAATCACATAAACAAACTGAGCAGGTAAAGCTTTTCGTAATTTCGAACGTGTATATTTGGAGGACGCATAAGAGATGAGCTTAAGCATCCGCTCTATAATTTCTGCGTACCATTGGAATAATTCTGTTTCATTGTCAAAAGCATTCTTAATTAACTTTATTTTTTCTTCAGGATAATAAACTAACGTGGCAAATTCATTAATCTCATTCTCTGGTAGTATCTCATCAAAAAGATCAGTTATTTTCTCCTTCACTTTCCCAGAACCGTTTCTTAAAACATGTTGAAAGGCTTGATATTCTCCATGTAAATCACTCACAAAATGCTCCGTACCCTTTGGTAAGTTAAGAATGGATTTAAGGTTGATTATTTCAGTGACTACCTTTTCTTCACTATCATATTTTTGAGCTAATAAATCTAAGTATTTCGTGTTCATGATTATGTATCCCCTTTCAATATTAATGACTATGGAAGTTAAATTACCGTCTTTGTATAATCTATTCTATTAGGTGATCGCATGTTTCTTGATTTCCAGGCTCATTTATTACTGCTGAAAGGAAAAGGCACTTACTACTCATCACTTCTTTGTGAAGCGATGAGTAAACGATTCATTATCTATGATAGTATCACATTTTTATCTACTGAAATAAGAGACTATTATAAAAACTATGTTCGTTCGTATAATTGATCACCTTACATAATTCCACTATGTTCATAACCAAGGTGAAATGATTGAATTAAAAAAGCAGCTTAACTTAAAGGACAAATTAAGTATTTGTCCTCCTACATTAAACTGCTTTTCATATCTTATGTTATTTTAACGAATTGTTTTCTCCGCTGCATCAACCGTATGCTTTAGTAGCATAGCAATTGTGACAGGTCCAACTCCACCTGGGACAGGTGTGATATAGGAAGACTTTCTAGCAGCAGCCTCATATTCAACATCCCCGATATTGCCTTTGTTGTACCCGGCATCGAGCACAACCGCGCCTTCTTTGACCCAGTCGCCTTTAATAAATTCTGGTTTTCCTACAGCAGCTATCACAATATCTGCTTGACGAACATGAGAAGCAAGATCTGCGGTCCTTGAATGACACGTTGTAACTGTAGCATTCTGATTTAATAAGAGAGCGGATACTGGTTTTCCTAGAATTGGACTACGACCTACAACAACAGCGTGCTTTCCTTCAGCTTGAATATCATATTCTTCCATAATTTTCATAATAGCTGCTGGAGTACAGGACGGGAAAGTTCCAAACCCAAGAGCTGTTTGCCCATATCCAGCACTTGTTACCCCATCAACGTCCTTCTCAATAGCAATGGTTTCAAAAGCAAGACGCTCATCAACTTGCGATGGCACTGGATGTTGAAGTAAGATACCGTGTACTGATGTATCATTGTTTAATTCCTCAATAGTTTGAACTAACGTTTCTGTTGTCGTGTCTTCAGGGAGATGAATTTTTTTAGACGTAATTCCTACCCGTTCACAAGCGTTGCCCTTCATTCTCACATACGTTTCAGAAGAAGGATCATCTCCAACTAGAATCGTTACAAGACTTGGTGTAACTTCTTTTTCTTTAAGAGAGGCTACTCTTGTTTTCAGATCTTCCTTTATGCGATTTGCAACTGCTTTTCCGTCTAAAATTTTAGTTTCAATTGTCATTTCTATTCCTCCTGAAAATTGGTAAAGAATGAGGTCACTCACTTCTTCGCCCAGACGACCGGCATTGTACACCGCAGCTCCCTCGTGGTTATTTCCACATTTGTCGTCAGTTACTGCAATGAATCGTTTCTACGGATATAGTAGCACAATTCATAAAAAAACAAAAGAAACACCTAAAAAACTCACCAAAAGTGAATAAACAACTTCGAATAACAAGTATCGTTCGTCTTTTTCTAATTTTCAGCTATATTAGCTTATCCTATTGATTCTTGATTTGGGCACATTCGAGTGAAATCTTCGTTTCACTCGCCTTTCATTCCAATACGTGCTGATCTATCATAATACGAGGTAACTTCATTTCAAAGGTAGAACCTTGCCCTTCTTCACTCTCTATTAGCAACTCTCCTCCGTGTTGTTCAATAATCTTCAAACAAACTGATAACCCAAGCCCCGTACCACTCTCTTTTGTTGTGAAAAATGGTTCCCCTAGTCGATCAATATCTTCTTTAGAAATACCGGCGCCATTGTCGGTAATCCTTACAGATATAAACATCTCTTGAACATCCATACTCACATGAAGATATTTCGATTTCTCCATTTGACTCATTGCTTCAATAGCGTTTTTCATGAGATTAATAAACACTTGCTTTATTTGATTAGGATCAGCAAAAACAACAGCTTCCTCATTCCCAAAATTCGTTTGTAATGTCACATCGTTCAATAGAGCATTAGACTCAATCAAGGTTGAGACCTGCTTTAATAAACCTTTCATTTCAACATTCGTAAATAATGTACTATGCGGCTTTGCTAGCGTTAGAAGTTCACTTAGCACTAATTCGATACGGGATATTTCTGAAAAGATTATTTCAAAATACGGCATAGTGGATTCCTTCTTCTCAAGCAGTTGAAGAAATCCTTTCACTGATGTTAGAGGATTCCGAACTTCATGAGCAATTCCAGCGGCAAGCTGTGCAGCTGATGCTAGCTTTTCAGATTTAACCGCAAGGGCTTCATTTGTTTTAAGTAACCGCTCTTCTGATTGCTTTCTAAAGGTTTTATCCTTAATCGTTCCTGTCATTCCTTCAAATCTTCCTTTAGAGCTATATTCATATTTAATAAAGACCTCACACCAGACGAACCCCCCGCCTTTTTTCTGAACCCTGAATTCAAATACGTTAGATTTTTCTGCGCCATCTTGGAATCGAGATAATTCTTTATGTAAATTCAGCCGATCATCTGGATGTATATAAGATAAGCTGTATGTGCCTATTGATTCCTGAACATCGTATCCAGTTAACTCACCCCACGCTTCATTCAACCAGATCCAACTACCATCTATTCCAGTTTGAAAAACAACTTCGTTTAAGCTGTTTTATGACACTATTATAGTTTTCTGATAGTTTACGATATTTTTCCTCACTATCTTTTAATTTGGACAGAAGTATGACAGAGCGATCATAATAAGAAGAGAACCACCAAACAATTACCATAACTGAGATCGTAAAGAATATGTCCACTAACCAATTGATTTTAATTTCATTCACAGAATAAAGCCAATAATCCCATAATAAAATCGCCATAAAAAACGTTACAACAGATATAATTCTTCCTTTATATCGCTTCATTTCGTCACCATTTCCCAAGTGATTTATTAATTACTAGTTTATTGGAAATGAAGCCTATGTGCAAACACACATGTGCCGTTAATAAAATAAAAAAACTCCTTGAATAAGATTACTTATTCAAGGAGTTTTGGGTATGCGCCTTAGAGGATTCGAACCTCTGACCCACAGCTTAGAAGGCTGTTGCTCTATCCTACTGAGCTAAAGGCGCACGATATGAATGGTATTCAATCTCAACAAAAGTATACCATGATTAAAATCAGGTTGTGAAGTAGCTTTTAAAACTCTTCTACAATATGTAATGGAGCGGGTGATGGGGATCGAACCCACGACATCAGCTTGGAAGGCTGAGGTTTTACCACTAAACTACACCCGCAAAAATGGCTGGGCTAGCTGGATTCGAACCAACGCATGACGGAATCAAAATCCGTTGCCTTACCGCTTGGCTATAGCCCAATCATGGTGGAGGGGGACGGATTCGAACCGCCGAACCCTGAGGGAGCGGATTTACAGTCCGCCGCGTTTAGCCACTTCGCTACCCCTCCATGATGAAATTGTAATATGGTAGCGGCGGAGGGGATCGAACCCCCGACCTCACGGGTATGAACCGTACGCTCTAGCCAGCTGAGCTACACCGCCACTTAAATTATGTATGGTGCGCCCGAGAGAAGTCGAATCCCTAACCTTCTGATCCGTAGTCAGACGCTCTATCCAATTGAGCTACGGGCGCAAAAAATATATGGTGCGGGTGAAGGGACTTGAACCCCCACGTCGTAAGACACTAGATCCTAAGTCTAGCGCGTCTGCCAATTCCGCCACACCCGCTTGTGCTGTGCATCAGCGACGTTTAATAATATACCATTGAATCATTTAAAATGTCAATCATTATTCTAAAAAAATGTAGAAAGTTTCTTTTGCAAAGAGTGAAAGCGTTGACATGCTCTTCTCCCTCTCATACGATAAGTTGTAGAAAAGGAGCTGTTACATATGAGTTTATCACAGTCCATTACAGGCGCAAAAGAATTCGACAAGAAAGACCCTTTAGCCCATTTACGTGATAAGTTTTACTTAAATCCAAATACGCTATATTTGGATGGTAATTCACTTGGTCTTCTATCAAAGAATGCGGAAACATCCCTTCTTCGATCTCTTGATGACTGGAAGCAACATGGAATTGATGGCTGGTCTGATGGAAAGCAGCCTTGGTTTTATATGGCAGAAAACATCGGTGAGATGACATCAACGCTAATCGGTTCACATGCTTCTGAAACAATTACTACCGGTTCAATTACAACTAACCTTCATCAGATGCTCGCTACTTTTTTTAAACCTTCAGGAAACAAAACAAAAATACTAGCCGATTCTTTAACATTTCCATCTGACATTTATGCTATTCAAAGTCAGCTTGAACTTCATGGGTTATCCCCAGAAACTAATCTAGTGCAAGTTCCGAGCCGTGACGGAAG
Source organism: Pseudalkalibacillus sp. NRS-1564 (assembly GCF_050467905.1). Taxonomy (NCBI): domain Bacteria; kingdom Bacillati; phylum Bacillota; class Bacilli; order Caryophanales; family Fictibacillaceae; genus Pseudalkalibacillus; species Pseudalkalibacillus sp. NRS-1564. The sequence goes on from NZ_JBITPM010000012.1 coordinate 129,431, forward strand.
AACAATCCTGGAAGAAGATATCATTGAGGCCATCGATGAGACTATAGCCCTTATTCTCCTCCCTTCCGTACTTTACCGGAGCGGACAATTACTAAATATAGAAAAAATCACAAAAGCAGCCCATTCTAAAGGAGTAATCATTGGCTTTGACTTAGCTCATTCAATCGGAGCCATTCCACATAAACTTCACGACTGGAACGTTGACTTCGCGGTTTGGTGTACATACAAGTACTTAAATAGTGGCCCTGGTGGTGTTGGTGGACTTTTTGTGCACGAAAACCACCTTGGCAGACGCCCCGGTCTTGCTGGATGGTTCAGTTCCAAGAAAGAAGTGCAATTCGATATGAGCCATACGCTTACTCATGCTGAAACCGCTGGCGCATTTCAAATAGGCACACCCCACATTTTTAGTATGGCTCCTTTAATAGGAGCTTTGGAATTGATGAACGAAGCTGGCATAGATGCGATTCGAGAAAAATCATTGTCTCTTACCAACTATTTAATGTGTCTTATTAAAGAAAATCTTGCTGAAGATGGTTTTACAATCACTAATCCATCAGAAGATGATCGACGGGGTGGGCATATTTGTCTCGAGCACGATGAAGCTGCTCGAATTTGCAAAGCGCTAAAACAAAAAGGCGTCATTCCAGATTTCCGCTCACCAAACGTCATTCGCCTTGCACCAATTGCTCTCTATTCATCATTTGAAGATGTTTATCATGTTGTCCAAATTCTAAAGAGTATTATGATTGAAAAAACGTATCAGCAGTTTTCTAACGAGCGAAACGTTATCTCTTAAGTGAGTATAATTTGGTTTTTCTCCATTCATACTATGTGAAATGAAGGAGGGAAACAGGATGACTCAGCTGAACGAACTTGAACTTCAAAATCTGCGTCACATGATCGGCGGACATGAAACACTCGCAAACAAACTTGATTCCTATGCCCAATCTTGTACTTGTCCGCAGCTTAAGCAAATGCTTCAAAAGGATGCACAAGACGCACGCAACACACAACAACAATTAATCAGCTTCTTAAGTTAAGGAGGGATTTTATGAATGAGAAAGACATGGTAAATGATTATTTATCCGTATTGAACAGCAGCTTAAGTAATTACGGGAGCGTCATTTCTCAAGCTGACAATCAACAACTTCGTCAGGCTCTTCAACAAATTAGAAATACTGATGAGCAGCGACAATATAACCTTTATCAATACGCTAAACAAAAAGGGTATTATCAGCCAGCTGCCCCAGCCCAAACCAATGAAATTCAACAAGTTAAAAACCAACTAACAGCTCCGCAGCAACAACAGAATAATCAGCCTCCTCAGGTCCATTAATCCAGAGCCGGTGAAAACCGGCTCTGTGTCTTTATGCTCATTTTTTCATAATTTTGTAAATAGAGTTTCAGCCTCCCTTTATATGGATAATTAAATGAGTATTACCTATAGGGAGAGATTGATATGGACTATATTCTTAATGCAATAACTGAATTTTCCGCGTTCATCTGGGGTTATCCTATGATGATTTTACTCTTAGGCGGTGGATTATTTTTAACAATCCGCCTCGGCTTCTTTCAAATAATCTTTTTTCCCCACGCTTTAAAACATACAATTGGTAAAATTTTCAAAAAAGAAAAAGGAGATGGCACAATATCACCATTTCAGGCCTTTGCCTCCGCTCTTGCATCTACTGCAGGTGCTACAAACATTGTTGGGGTTCCTGTGGCAATCGCTTTTGGAGGACCTGGCGCTATTTTCTGGATGTGGATTGTCGCTATTATTGGAATGTCAACAAAATTCTCAGAAATTGTTCTCGGGATCAAATACCGAGAGGAAGACAAAAACGGCGTTTATGTTGGCGGCCCAATGTATTACATAAAAAAAGGCTTGGGATGGAAGTTCGCTTCATCTCTATTCGCTTTTGGACTGATGATTGAAATCATTCCAAGTGTCATGGTACAAACTAACTCCATTTCAACACTCTCAGAGAGTTCTTTTGGATTACCGACCTGGGTAACAGGTGTCTTACTAATTATCCTTATATCAATTGTTGTATTCGGTGGAATACGTAGAATTGGTTCTGTAGCTGAGAAGATTGTTCCATTCATGGTACTTACATATATTGCAGGCGCTATCGGTGTTATGGTGATTAATATAGAAGAGTTTCCAGCTGTTATGAAACTTATTTTCGTACATGCTTTTCAACCGATCTCAGCAGCTGGAGGTTTTGCCGGAGCTGGTTTTGCTGCAGCTGTTAGATGGGGCCTTGCTAGAGGGCTTTATTCAAACGAAGCCGGTATGGGTACGGCGTCTATTGCCCATTCTGCAGCACATACGCCTCATCCATGTAGACAGGGATTATGGGGCATTTTCAGCGTTTTTGTCGATACAATCGTTCTCTGCACAGTAACAGCTTTTACAGTGCTTCTTTCAGGAGCTTGGAAAGACGTTAAACCCTCAAATGCAGCTGATATGGTTTCAGATGCTTTCTCTGGACTAATGGGAGCTACATGGGGCCCCATCTTTGTTTCTTCCCTCCTATTGATTTTTGTTATCAGTACGATAGGTGTCCTTGTCTTTTATGGTGAGAAACAAGCTGAATACTTATTTGGCACACCCTTTTCTAGAGTAATGCGATTTGTTTATATTATTTCTATTTTTGTTGGAGCTATAGGAGGACTTCAATTTGTTTGGGAGCTAGTCGACATTACACTCGCCTTGTTTGTTATCCCAAACGTTATTGCGATCTTATTCCTTAGTAAGGAAGTGAAAGAACTAACTGATGACTACAAATTAAATTTCTTAAAGCAAGCCCAAACGAAAGACAAAGGCATTAGTTCATAAGAAATTCACATGGGACATTCACCTAATTTAGGTTCCTCTCCGCTCCTGCCTATATCTTTTCTAGACGGAAACATACAGTGGTAAAGAAAGAGAATTTAAAGGGGGACCTAATATGTATCATGCAAACAATGCACCATACGGAAATGAGCCTTACCAACCAGTAGCTGGAGCTTCTTACGGCATGCCTTGTCACCGACCAGCTGGAAACGGCTTTGCGCTAATTGTTGTACTATTTATCCTGCTTATTATAGTAGGAACAGCTTTTATTAAATGTTAGTTTTTAACAAGCAAGAGCCACTTGGTTCTTGCTTTTTTTAATTACGCTATGTTAGCTTAATTTTCGATTTATAGTTCATTCATTTTTTGATGAGTCAAAAATCAAGAACGTTCGTTCCATGTCCTTTCCTGAACAATTGTTCCAATTAACTTTGCCTGTTATAGTGATAAAGAATGTATGATGAAAGAAGTGAGACAATGAAAACCTTATTAATCGATATGGACTCGGTTATATGTGACCTTATGTCTGAATGGCACCAGAGATACAATCATGATTACAATGACGACTTGTCTGTTGAGAAACTTGAATGCTGGCGATCTGAAGACTATGTAAAAAATGAGTGTGGAGATAAAATTTATGAATACCTTGATCAGCCAGGTCTATTTCTTGAACTCAAGCCTCTACCACATGCTATTGAAGTAATGGAACGTCTTTCATCCGTGTATGACGTAATGATTGTCACGAGTAGCCGTACATATGCTTACACTGAAAAAGAACAATGGGTAGAAAAACACCTTCCGTTTATCGGCAAAAGAAATTTGATTTTCTCGCATAGAAAAGAAATGATTCGCGGAGATTTATTATTTGATGATGCTCCACACAACCTCATCGCATTTAAAAATTCAGGGAGAATGGCCATTGCGATGAACTATCGTTATAATCAATATGTCGACGTCCCTCGCGTGAATAACTGGTTGGAATTTGAAGAATGGCTTTCAACATGGAAGTGAGGGTACAGTGGTGACTCAACGAACAGATTTGCTAATAATCGGTGGAGGACCCGCTGGAATTTCTGCTGGAATATGGGCTAAAAGACTAGGCATTAATCATTTATTGCTTGAAGCAAAGGATAGCCTTGGGGGGCAATTAAGTACAATCTATAATCAAATTGTAGACTACCCAGGTATGGTGGTTGCAAACGGTCAGGTTTTACAGGAACAGTTCATCAAACATGCTGAGGAAATCAAATGTGATTATGTTACAAACACTTGCGTTAAGTCGATCGATTGGACTAATCGGATACTTCAAACAGCAGAAGGCAATTCATATACATTTCGCACTTTGCTAATTGCATCAGGGTCTTCCCCACGTAGGCTAGATGTTCCTGGTGAACAAGAAATGATCGAGCAAAAAGAAGTATACTCGGCAACTCGAGATAAATTGAAATTCAAAGGCAAACATGTTGCTGTAATCGGGGGCGGAGACCGCGCATTCGAAGGAGCTCTTCTTCTTGCTGAAGCTGGTTCTCAAGTTACACTAATACATCGTTCTGATTGTTTTAAAGCTCGTAAGGAATACAAAGAACCTGTCATGCTCCACCCAAACATCGACATACTAACAAAAACGTTTATTACAAAAATAGATGGAAAAGGAAAGAAGAAACTATTCCTCGCTGACGAAGATCATCACTTTACAATGATGGTTGATGGTCTGTTCATTCGAATTGGTGTTAAACCAAACACTGAACCTTACGAGGATGGCATTGACGTCGATCAGGAAGGATACATTCGATGCAACTCTTATGGTGAAACATCTCTGCCATTCGTCTATGCTGCAGGAGATGTTTGCACTAGACCGCTGTTATCAAGTATTGCCTCCTCAGTTGGACAAGGAATGACCTCTGTCAAACAGCTATCGTTCTTTCTTGAAAATTAAAAAAGGACCCTGAGGTCCTTTTTTAATTTTCAATGTTAGGTTTGAAAGTTGATTTTAAGGAAAAGTTCGATGTCTTTTTTGAGAAGAGTGACTTCTTCCAAAAAATAAAGATAGTAAAATTACCACAAAAACGCCGATCCCAAAATAGAAAATATTTTCACTAGACAGCAATGATGCTGTTTCTTCATCTTTTACTTTTGCTGCTGGTTTTGTTTCACTTTCCACTATTGTCGCACCTTTGTCTTCTTCTAAAGAATTCACTTCAAGAAAATCAGCATCCAGAATGGAAACATATGAAGCCCCTTTACTTTCAAGAATATTGTTATCAGATATGGTAAGATCTAGCTCGTCATCTCCAACTTGATAAAGGGTCATATCCTCAGAAAGACTATATTCCTCATTATTTCCAACTCCTAAATCAGTCCCCTTCTTATACTCAACTGGCGTGAAAGCATTAAACCCATAGTTAAGCATGGATAATGTGTCCTGATAAGCGATTTGATCATCGTTTGCTTTCATCGTAACAGCAATCAATTCTTGACCGTCTTTTGATGCGGTTGTCACTAAAGTGAAGCCAGACTCTGAGACATACCCATTTTTTCCACCTGTAACAAAGTCATAATCGAGTAAGAGTCGATGATGGTTAATAAGCGTCGTTTCCCAATCTTCACCAACCCATTCTAATTTTTTGATTCCTATCAAAGATCGAAACTGCTCATTTTTCATGGCGTACTGTGTTATTCTAGCCATATCTTCTGCAGTCGTTACATGATTCTCATTAAAAAGTCCATTTGGGTTAACAAAATTCGTATTTTTGACACCAATTTCTTCACGTAAAAATTCGTTCATATCTTCAGAAAACGATTCCACACTTCCACTTAAATGCTCAGCTATAGCGATTGCAGCGTCATTTCCGGAATTAACCATCATTCCTTTAACTAATTTTTCTAACGAAACGATTTCTCCTTCTTTCAAATACACCCTAGTACCATCTGCTTTACGTGCACGCTCGCTTACCGTTACCATATCATCCATCTCTCCGGATTTAACAGCCATAAATGCAGTCACAATTTTTGTAATACTCGCCGGGTACATTTCGTCATTGCCATTCTTATTAAAAAGAATTTGTCCTGTTTTGCCATCGATCAGTATAGCGGTTTCGCTTCTTACATTTGGTAGTTCCTGTGCTTGCGTTACTGATGGAAATAAGCTTACAGTTAAACATATGACCATTATAAGATTCGAATAGTGTTTTAGAATCATGGAAGCTCCTCTTTCTTTTAAATGCTATTTAAACTGTTCGTTCCATATTTTCATACATTGTCTAGTATAAAAGACCTGATCCGTTTTCTATTATAGCTAAGAGTGGTAAAACAGAAAATACTTATTTCTTTATACCCTCTCTAACAACTTTTAATATAAAAGTATTGGAATGAACTAATTTTTCATTTTCTTTTTTATTTGTGAATCCTGAATTTGATAGAAGTAAAAATAAATTCAACCATAATAAAAACCGCTCAGGGCGGTTTAGTTAAGAAGCATACGATCCTTTCCACTGCTCTACCATGGTTTGAGGGGCACTCCAGCAGACCCAGGATACAAGCACTTTATTTTCTTCAGATATCACCAACCAATATTCCAACCTTCTTTTATCGAGGTTTTGATAAAATCCTGTCTTAGTAATAAAGCGATCCATTCTTATATCCCTCCAGTTCATTAGTCTCTAAATAACATATTCGTTACCCAAATACAGAACCCTCTAAATTTTCAGAAAAATGAACGTCTCCGTAACTACCAAAAAGTGCCTATATTAAGATTGTATATCATTCTTTACTCCTGAGCATTATATTAGTCAAGGAGGTGTACACAACATGGCAAACAACAATAGCTCAAACAATCTGGTAGTCCCTGGTGTACAACAGGCTTTAGATCAAATGAAGTACGAAATTGCTAGCGAATTCGGCGTTCAACTTGGCCCAGACTCCACTGCTCGCTCTAACGGTTCTGTTGGAGGAGAAATCACTAAGCGCCTTGTCCAAATGGCTGAACAGCAAATGGGCGGCGGAAGCTACTAATCACCAACTGCATAGTATGGATATAGAGGGCGGAGCAATCCGCCTTCTTCTTTATTCTCCAAGTAACGTTGAAGTTTGTACAGCATGTGCAATTAACTCCGAAAGATCACTTATTTGATCTTCATTAATTCGACGGTTAAATTCTAAAACAATGTGAGTCTTTAATTGTTCCTCATCCTCGTATGGGAAAGATATCGTTTGTCGGATAGCAGGTCGATAACCCCAAATACTTCGGATATCTTCTTCAATCTGTTCACAGTCCTCTGCATCTGATATGGCAACATCAAACAGAATTTTGATTTCACATCCTGCTTGAACATGCTCTAGCTTAAGCTGCTCCGCACTGAAACTAGCTAGATCAGCAAAAAGTTCAATCGTTACATTCACATGTTCATTTTCACTAAACTCTACTTGATACTTTCTTGAAAGAGAAGCTAAATCAACCAGATCTTTTCGATTGATGATGGAGATCTCACCATCAAGATCTCGATCATATAGCTCTCCCTCAAGAACTACTTTTACATTCTCATATATAGTTGGATCAAACATCCTGTCCCCCTCCTTACATTCTCACTATATCATGAATAAAGGAGGGAAAAGTCATTAAGAATTAGCACGTGGATGTGATCGAGCAAATTGAATAAAGGTTTCTTCGTCTCCAATTTCGCCACATGCCCCACATTGAACTCGTATGCTTGGTCCTTTATAAACCATATGGAATGGATCAGCTTTTCCCTCTTCTATAATAGACATCACTTCTCCAGATTGAGGATCTAATTTAACTGAAGTCGCTTTTTGCTCAATTTTATTAAATCTCATTCGATTGGTTTTACATCGTGGGCACAAATACGCAGTCATAAACTCACTCCCTTTTTCTTTAGTGTTACTCAAAAAAAGGGAAATTTATTCATTTTAGTATGGTATGTGAAATTATACATTAAATAACGAGCATCAAGCTCGTTATGTTACTTGCTCAATTATTTTTTCAAGTACATATTCAACAGATTGGACACGCTCATTAAATTTCTTAGGTCCAGTATCCTTCTGCCACGCCACAACTGAAACCATTTCTATATTTTCGAATGTGTTTTTAATTTGAATTGGATATAAATATTTAGGTTTGTTTTCCATTACCCATGCTCTTGCTAATGGTTCCCATACCTTCAAAATCTCAAGTGCTCGATCGGCAAAAGGTTTCACTTCTTCATAGAAGTTAACTTTGTACGTATCAAGATGTGTGCGAGTAGTATATTGTACTCTCGCTTCTTCATTTATTGTGATTAGCTGTTTTGTTAGCTTTAATAATTTTTGTGTATCTTCCATTTCATTCACCCCTACTCCCTTATCCTACCATACTCACTGGTCACCAAACACATACAAAAACCTTATATCCATTTAGGACATAAGGTCAGAAGGGAACGTAAAGATCTCTAGAAACTGAATAAACTCATGATCCAGGGACGCTTGCCTTTGCCCGTCGACTGACCTACTGCCTCATGTATCGAAGTATGATCCTCAAGCTCAGATAATTTTTCTTCTAACGAAGAAACTTTCTTGACTAGCTCTTCCAGTTCAGATCGATGCTGAAGTACTTGAACGGTGATAACCTCATTAGCTTTTTCATCTAACTGTCGCTCAAGCTGTTCTAGCCTTACTGAGAAGCGATCTAACCTTTGCTCAAATCGTTCCGGTGTTACCATTGCAACTTTTGAATTGTTTTTACCAGCTGATTTAATTTTCTCCATTGAGTAACCCCTTCTTAAATCGTTTTTAATCGATTTTAGCTCCTCAAGTGTTTCATTAGAAAATAAAAAGTGGCCAAGTTCATTCTTCTCACATGATAGGTCAAAATACTTAACCCAACGCTGAACAGTAGTAGGGTTTACACCAAGTTCATCCGAAACTTGCTTTGTTTTTAATAACATGCAATCCCATCCCTTCTGTCATTCTCAGGCCTTCGCCTGTTAGTTTGTATACGTAATATTCGCCTTTCTTTTTTATTTGCCTTCTTCGTTGACAAAACTAGTACGGTTTCGGCAAAGGTAGTGGTTTAATGCTAAAGGAAAAGGATTTCGACAATGAATAGGAATGTTTTTGTAACATCTGCTCAAACTAAAGTAAGGAGGTGTCAGTATAATGACCAAAAAGCAAAAACTTGATCAAACAAAACGTAAAGGCAAAACTCAGGAAGAAACTAGAACTGGATATGGAAATAAGAAAATGGAAGGACCAGATCGACCTTCCACTTAAAAGCAGGGCTATTTCCTGCTTTTTTGTATGAGCAGATTTTCCACTTCCATCGCAATTCTGATCTGACTTCTCTTTCTTTCATACCAATCTGAAATGAGAACTTTATCTGGTAATTCCGCTTCAACTTTCATCATTTTTTTTACTAGTAATTGACCTCTAAACCAATCTTTCTTATCCTGTTGATGATGAGGAATAATTGGATAAACCTGTCTTAACATTGGTCCCTCTCTTCTTTTCCCCATGAACCTTTCATAATCGTAGCGTGATCCCGTTGGAGCAACTTTCATTGCAAAATGATAAAATGCACTAAAATAATTAGGATGAAAGAGGAGCTTAGCTAAGCTTTTTCCTAGCTTAATTCGGTTACGCGTATGACGAAAACCACTAACTGATAAACCAAATAGCTCTCCCCTCACTGTCGGAAAAAGAACTGTGCTAAAATGGAACCAATCTTGAATGGTGAATAGCAATGAACGAAATACCTTCTTAGCATATAAATGATGTTCCATAAGCGGTCCTTCAATCACGTGCTGCTCATTAATAATTAACGCCGTCATTAAACGATCCTGATCACCTAACTCAAGAAAAGTTTTCCATTCTTCTAACATAAAGCACGATATTCCAAGATCTCTACCAAAATGGAAGAAGGAAGTGTTTGCTTTCTTACCTAGCTCATAGAGCAATAGCTGTGGGGCTGCGTCTGCAAAGATGATCCAATTAGCTCGTTCATATGTTAGGAATAACTTCATTAATTGCTCTTCCTTTATTGCCTTAGGAAACCATTCTCCTTGTAAGTCAGTCATACTCCAACCGGCATTCCTAGAAACCATCGCGGCAAGGAACGACCATTTTATTTCTGGATTCCGATTGAAAAAATCTTGATAAAATACGGTACGTGAAATATTGTCAATGTTCCATTTTTCTATCGCTTTTGTGATTGTTTTCGTGACGTTCTCCACAATTTTTTTCACCTGCTTGAAACATTTTTGTCGTACAACTCGTAATAAGTAAAGTAAAATAGATTCAGTGCACCTTTTATATAGAAAGGATGGTTAACGTGCCGATTCGATATCCGAACGGAAAGCCGTACGTCCCTTCGGCTCAGAATCAGCTAGCAAATCAGAAACAAAAAACATACAGCAACCGTGGTATGACATTAGAGGAAGATATTAATCATAGTAATACGTATTATCTCTCAACAGGCAAAGCTGTTATACACAAAAAGCCTACGCCTGTTCAAATTGTTAACGTTGATTATCCCAAACGAAGCGCAGCCGTGATAAAGGAGGCCTACTTTAAGCAGGCATCTACGACTGATTATAATGGCGTTTACAAAGGAAGGTATGTGGATTTTGAAGCGAAGGAAACAAAAAACAAAACAGCTTTTCCATTAAGTAACTTTCATGAACATCAAATTGAACATATGAAACAAGTTCATGAGCACAACGGAATCTGCTTTGTGCTTTTACGTTTTTCAATCACTGACGAAGTGTTCCTTATGGATGCCGCTATGCTCTTTTCCCACTGGGAAACAATGAAAATTGGCGGAAGAAAATCCATTAGAAAAGAGGAGATTGAAAAGCAGGGAACGCATATTCCTTATACCTATCAACCGCGCATTGACTATATCAAGATTATTGATAAAATGTACTTCAGTTATTAAACAACTGGTTTAAATTCATAAAATGAAGGGTTCATTCGAATCCTATTAACAGTACAGGCTTGAAAGGCAGGAATATTCATGAGTGAATATCAATCACGTCAAGAACGACGTAAATCAAATGACAAGAAAAAGAAGTCCCCGAAGAAAGCTGGGAAGAAAGGTATTTTCAAAAAAATCTTTCTAACCCTCGTTGTTTTGTTTTTAGTTGGTTTAGTTGCTGGGGGAATCACCTCAATTGCCTATATCAACAATGCACCAGAGCTAGATCCAGAAAAGCTTACGAATCCACAGTCCTCCATCATACTGGATAAAAAGGATGAAGAAGTTCAAACTCTCGCAGGAACCGATGCAAGAGAAGTCGCTAAAATTGATGAGATTCCGGATATTCTAAAAAATGCTTTTGTCTCTGTTGAAGACACTCGTTTCTATGACCATTTTGGAATTGATCCACGAAGAATTGGCGGAGCTGTTCTTGCAAATATTACGCAAGGGTTTGGCGCTGAGGGTGCTAGTACGATTACACAACAGGTCATCAAGAACTCTCTCTTAACATCTGAAAAATCATTAGAACGAAAAGTTCAAGAAGCTTATCTATCCATTAAGCTTGAACAAGAATATTCAAAAGATCAGATCTTAGAAATGTATTTAAATAAAATTTATTTCGGTAATGGTGCATGGGGAGTTGTGGATGCAGCCGAAACTTATTTTGGCAAAAACATTACTGAAGAAGACTTAACACCTGGCGAAGCAGCACTACTAGCAGGACTTCCGCAGCGCCCTACCTACTATAACCCATATGAATACGCTGATCAGGCAGAACAGCGTAGAAATGTTGTGCTTAGCTTGATGGAAAAACAGGGCGTTATTACAGCTGAAGAAGCTGACAAATATCAAGCAGAAAAAGTTAGTGACATGGTTGTTGCATTAACAGAAGATAAAGAAACAGATCAATATAAAGTCTTCATGGACCAGGTTGTGAAAGAACTACGAGAACGTGATGATATCTCTGAAAAGGATATCTACTCAGGGGGACTTGAAATTTACACAACCCTAGATACGCGCGCTCAAGATATAACAACTGATGTGATTGCAAACTATCCTTATTCGAATGAAGATATGCGATCAGGGCTAGTCCTGATGGATACTAAGACTGGTTCGATTAGAGCCATTGGTGAAACACGTAAAGATGAGAACGTAATTACTTACGCAACGACAGGGAAGTTTCAGCCAGGATCAACCGCTAAACCGATTGTTGCTTATGGCCCTGCAATTGATACCGAGCAGTGGTCAACTGGCCGCTCCATTAAAGACGAGCCTCTAAAAATAGGTGACGCTAATATTCGTAACTGGGACCGCGAGTATCGTGGTCAAGTATCAATGAGACGTGCTCTCGAGATGTCTTATAACGTTCCGGCTGTTAACACCTTCCTTGAGATTGGTGAAAAACCTGCTCAAGAGTTTGCTAACAAGCTTGGTATGGATTTGAAAGATGAAGACATGGTACCTACTGCTGCTATCGGAACATTTAGCACCTCTCCCCTTCAAATGACTGGTGCTTATGCTGCTTTCGGTAACGGTGGAACGTATAATGAGCCTCACACGGTACGAAAAGTGGTCTTTCCTGACGGAAGAGAGATTAACATCGAACCTGAACCAGTAAAGGCAATGAATGATTACACAGCCTACATGGTTAGCGATATGCTTAAATCCGTTGTAAACGAAGGCACTGGAACCGATGCTAAAATTTCCGGTCTACCTGTCGCTGGTAAAACGGGTACGACAAACCATCCTCAAGAAGTCGTGCAATCACAAGGGTTCCCTACATCAGGTATTGTAAGAGATGCCTGGTTTGCTGGATATACTACGGAGTATTCCATGGCAGTATGGACAGGATTTAACGAACCAAATAAGCACTATTTAGATTCTAGCAAAGGCGAAGATGATACTTCCAAGCTCCTTTTCAAAGAAATTATGAGCCAAGTATCTGAAGGTATTAATACTGCCGACTTCCAGAAGCCCGACTCGGTCGTAGAGGTTGGCGTTGAGAAAAGCACTGGTCTATTGCCGAGTGACTACACGCCAAAGGATCAAATCGTCTATGAGCTATTTGTAAAAGGTAGTACGCCAGAAAAGACTTCTGATAAGTACAAACAACCAGACGGCGTCAAAGGACTTTCTGGAAAGTATAATGCTGACTCCAATAGCATTTCACTATCATGGCAGCCTGGTGAAGATAAGAGCTTCACTTATAAAGTAGAAATTGCTGTAAATGGTGGAGGTTATCAAGGGGTGACCGAAACAGGAGATACTGGATTTACGTTAGAAAATGCCCAAAAAGGTAGCGAATATAAATTTAAAGTAACAGCCGTTTCAGACTCAGGAGTATCAACGAAGCCTGCTGAAACATCCGTATCAGTTCCTAAAGAAGAAGAACAGGAACCTGAGGAGCCTACAGAAGAAGATACAAACGAAGATAGTGAAACACCGCCGGACGAAGGTAATGATGAAAATAGCGATGCTGGAGACGGAAACAGTGGTGACAATCAGGGAGAAGAAGAACCTCCAGCTGACGACCAAAGTGGCAACACTGATGAAAGTGGTAACGGAGGCCAGGATCAAGGAAACAATGGATCTGGAGAAAATCCTGGTAACGGGTCTGGGAACGGTTCTAGTGACGGTTCTGGATCTGGCAATGATTCTGGATCTGAGACTGATAATCCTGGTGACACAGGAAACACAGGTTCAAACGCTCCACCAGCCAGCACACCACCTAATGAGGAAGAATAGCTTTAAAGCCCAATCTGCAATGCAGATTGGGCTTTATTTATACTTATTTGATTTAAAGACTAACTAATTCTGTTTATTAATTCATTGTAATAATACATAAAATCTATTTGCCTTTCCGAGCTCGCTGATTCATTCTCTTCTGTCCTTCTCGGCATAGCTCGAGAAGTGGACAAATTTCACATTGCGGAGATTGAGCTTTACAATGGTACCTTCCAAAAAAAATAAAGCGATGGTGAGAAACGGACCACTCCTCTTCTGGAATTTTTCTCATGAGCGTCTTCTCAACTTCGAGAACGGAATCCTTCCATCTGCATATGCCGAGCCTCTTGCTCACTCTCTCAACGTGGGTATCCACGGCGATCGCAGGAACATCAAAAGCTACTGAAGCAATGACGTTAGCCGTTTTTCTTCCAACACCTGAGAGCTCCATTAGCTCTTCCCTCGATTCAGGAAGAGATCCGCCATATTGTTCAACAACCGTTCTGGCAAGCTTTTTTATATTTTTTGCTTTATTTCGAAATAAGCCGATCCTTCTTATATCGTTCTCGAGTTCTTCTATGGGTACTTGAAGAAAGTCTTCAGGACCGTTATATTTTTCAAACAAACCAGGAGTAACTTTGTTTACTAGTGCATCTGTACATTGAGCTGATAATACAACTGCAATAGCAAGCTCAAATGGAGTAGAATAATTCAATTCACAATGGGCATCTGGAAACATCTCCCCCATCGTATCAAGAACTGTTCTTATCTTGACTTTCGTTAGCAAAAGTCTGTCTTCCTTTCTTATGTCTAGTATAGGCTTTAATTTGTTCATAAACAAAAAGCGGAAGCAACACTTCCGCTTTACATATGACCTATCTTCCAAGCCAGTTATATATAGGAGCACTCTGACCTGAATCTTTCTTCATATCAGGCTTAGCAGGTGCTTTTTTATCATATTGGTGCTTTCTAAACTTCTCTCCGTAGGAACGTGCCTGCTCTAATGTCTTAATGCCGTTTCGCTTCCATTCAAAGAGTATCCGGTCAATGTAGCGAAAGTTTAGCTTTCCAGCAAGAACAGCTTCTTTTAACGCCCCTTTAATTAACTCAGCATCATGCTTATCACCATCTATCCACATGGCAAGCGTCTCGCATTCAATGGGGGAAAGTGGCCTTGCAAATTCACGCTCAAACAACGTGTAAAGACTTTCTTCATTCTCATCGTTTTTCGCAGCAGCCTTCTCAGCTTCTTCTTGCTCGATCGCCTTAAAAATTCGCTCCCACAACGGGATTAGCGAATAGACTTCAGAATAATAATTCTTCGATTCGTTCTGGTGTTCCTCGATCGTTAAAACACCTTTTTGCATAAGCTGCTGTATTTTATCTAGACAAGCTTGTGGTGAATATGTCATTGCTTGGGCAAGTTCCTCCGGTGTTGGAAAAGAATTCCCCTGTTCAATAAAACTGTGTAGTCTAATTAAAAAGAAGGCATCTTCTTCATGTAAACCAACGCTAACATAGTAATTGAGCAATAGCCTTGGTACTGAAACATGACCTTCATTAATGATTTGAATGATGTGTTCCTTCTTCATCCCATCCACCTCTACCTTTCATTATAGCACGCCGGCATTTTGTGATGGGAGTAGAAAAATCTGGCTATGTACTTTCACGTACATACCATTTTTTCCTCTCATCTTCTAATCTTATCCATCTTCACTTCGTGAAATGCTTTAACCTACGGCTTTTTCATCAGATAAAGACGCTTCTTTCACATTGAAAGAAGCGTCAGCTTTGTTAGTTTATCACGGATATAGTCTATTTAAAAGACGTGGGAACGGAATTGTTTCACGCACATGTTCCACACCAGATAACCATGCCACAGTTCGTTCTAGTCCAAGACCAAAACCAGAATGTGGAACAGAACCATAGCGGTGAAGTTCAAGATACCATTTATATGCATCGTCTGTAAGACCATGTTCTTCATATCGCTGCTCCATAAGTGCTAAATCATCAATTCTCTGACTACCTCCAATGATTTCACCATAACCTTCTGGAGCGATTAAATCAGCGCATAGAACAACTTCTTCACGCTCAGGATCAGGCTTCATATAGAACGCCTTAATGTCCTTAGGATAATTAGTAATGAACACTGGTTTCTCAAAGCTTTCAGCGATTGCAGTTTCATGAGGAGCACCAAAATCTTCGCCCCATTCAATATCTGTAAAGCCTTTATCTTTCAATAGCGTAATCGCATCATCATAAGAAATGCGAGGGAATGGCGCTTGAATCGCTTCTAATTTCGAAACATCACGTTCAAGCGTTTTTAACTCAAGTTGACAATTATCTAATACAGATTTTACAAGGAAGCTAACATACTGCTCTTGAACTTCAAGACTTTCGTCATGATTCATAAATGCCATCTCAGGCTCAATCATCCAAAATTCGATTAAATGACGGCGCGTTTTTGATTTTTCAGCTCGGAATGTTGGACCAAAAGAAAAGACGCGTCCAAAAGCCATAGCTGCTGCTTCCATATAAAGTTGTCCACTCTGTGATAGATAAGCATCTTCTTCAAAATATTTTGTATGGAAAAGATCTGTTGTACCTTCTGCAGAGCTACCTGTTAGAATAGGCGGATCAATTTTAACGAAGTCATTTTCATTAAAGAATTGATAAGTTGCACGAATAATCTCATTTCGAATGCGAAGAATAGCGTTTTGGCGTCTAGAGCGAATCCAAAGGTGACGATTATCCATTAAGAATTCTGTACCATGCTCTTTTGGCGTAATTGGATAATCCACAGCTTCATGAATTAATTCAATGTTAGTAACAGTTAATTCATATCCTGATTGTGAACGATCATCTTCACGGACAACTCCTGTCACCCATACTGAGGATTCTTGAGTTAAATTCTTAGCAGCTTCCCATGCTTCTTCTGTTACTTCCTTCTTAACCATAACGCCTTGAATGAATCCCGTTCCGTCGCGAAGCTGAAGAAACTGGATCTTTCCGCTTGAACGTTTATTATGTAACCAGGCTCCAATTGTAACGGTTTGTTCAACCTGTTTATTTACGTTAGAAATCGTTGTTTTCACTTCTTATTTCCCTCCAACTAATTAGAAAAAATTGGCGCACATTCTTTATACAATAGGAGAATAGCGCCATGAATTAATTTGTTTAAATAGATGAATCTATTGTTCGGTTCTTATTATACCGATTATTTGGCCATACAACAACTTGCTTAAACTGTCTGTTTCGTTTTAACAAATCGTTCAATTCGATTTATAGCTTCAAGAATCACATCAAGTGATGTTGCATATGAAAGCCTAACATTATCAGGTGAACCAAAGCCGGATCCAGGCACAAGCGCTACTTTCTCTTCTTCAAGAAGGCCTTTTACAAACGCATCAACAGAATCAAAACCTGTCTTCTCTGCCGCTTCTTTAGCATTAGGGAAAAGATAGAATGCTCCTTGTGGCTTCACACATGTAAATCCAGGTATCGCATTTAATTGTTCATAAACGGTGTTTAATCTACCTTCAAATGCTTCTTTCATTTCACTAACAGGCTCCTGTGACCCTTCATATGCTGCTAGAGCTGCATATTGGGAAATGGAAGTTGGATTTGAAGTGGAATGGCTTGCAAGGTTTGTCATTGCTTTAATGATCTCTTTTCTCCCTGCAGCATAACCAATTCTCCAACCTGTCATGGAATGGGATTTGGATACACCATTAATAATAATCGTTTGATCCTTCAATTCAGGTGAAAGCTGTGCGATAGAAGTATGTTCTGCTCCAGCATACACAAGCTTTTCATAAATCTCATCAGAAACAATGAGAATGTCATGCTCTAAACAGAATGCACCTATTCGCTTAAGCTCTTCAGGGGTATAGATCGATCCTGTTGGATTAGAAGGAGAATTAATGATCACAGCTTTTGTATTGGACGTTACTGCTGCTTCAAGTTGAGAAATTGTCACTTTAAATGACTGTTCTTCTTTACCTTCTACATAAACGGGCTTGCCACCAGCAAGCTTAACTTGTTCAGGATAACTAACCCAGTAAGGTGTAGGAATAATAACCTCATCACCTTCATCTAGTATTACCTGGAACAATGTGTAGAGAGCATGCTTCGCTCCAGTACATACAATAATTTCATCAGCTTTGTACGTTATATTCTGATCTTCTTGGAATTTAGCGATAATGCTTTCTTTTAGAGGAAGAATGCCTCCAGAAGGAGTATATTTTGTTAACCCTTCATCCATTGCTTTCTTCGCTGCTTCAAGAATGTGAGATGGTGTATTAAAATCTGGTTCACCTGCACCTAATGCGATAACGTCATGTCCTTCAGCCTTCAATGCTTTTGCTTTTGCAGTTATTTCAAGCGTAGCAGACGGTGTAAGAGCTGCTACACGTTTAGATAAATTCATTTCTCTTCCTCCCTTAATCACATTAACTTTGTTTTATTGAACGAGATCGCCAATATTCACCATTACTAAAATAATAATATGCAAATGTATAGCGGTTGTCGGTATCAATGAATGTGGCTTCCCATACAAGCACTTGCTTCTCTTCTTGATTGATTTCAATACCTGGTTTAATATTAATGACTTCTTGTGGAGAAAATTCTTCAGAAAGCTTCTTTTTGATGGCTTCTAACGTAACGCCGTCTTCTATTTTCTTTGTGGCAAGCGCCCCATCCTTTCGTGGCACGAAAACATAAACCTGATCTCCATCTGCATCGCTACCTTTTAAGACAACATATGCACTATTTGTACCATGATATTGAACCGCTTCATCAACTTTTTCTATCACCGATTCCGATTCAGCTCTCTCAATCGCTTTTTCTTCTAGCCGATCAGGTTGATCGGTTACGGAAGAATAAAATGAAATGCCTTGCCAGATCAAAACTGCTAAAATCACGCCTGCAATTATTCCTATTACTCGCATTCGCTCACCCTATTATGTACGATAGATTGTAAAAATCATCTGGTCCTGGTCTTCTTCATCAAGTGCAAGTCCAAACATTAAATCTTTTTCTTTTAAGGTGCGATTTAACGAATCAACAATTTTGTAAATATCGAGGGATTTACTAACCTTCACAGTCGACAATACTTCAATGTTGCTTTCCATTGCTGTCATCTCCCTATAGTATGTGTTTTAAGCTACCAATCCTTTTATAGAGACGTTTTCTCACTCAGGGATAAATTTACTACTTATAGATGCAAAAAGGTGTGACAAACTATAAGTACCGTCAAAGACGGTGCACTATATCTGCTCCACTTCCAACAGTGCCTGCGCCTTGCGCAGGCTATTTTAGTGGGACGGTTTCATGCGATTCATTGATCCCTCTTGGAGATATGAGACACTTTTTCTATAAGAAAATAGGACGGCTTCTTTTCTATTCCTATTTTTAAATAAGTTACGGGATTTTGCAACAAATACTATGACGAATTTTCATCTAACTTCTTTAGTAGGAAGTGTGATAACGTCATAACGATCATGTTGCATCCTTAGGGTTACGCTTCCGATTCGGTATGGGTAATAGACATCAGTCCAGCTTTCACTTAACCGTTCAAGGACTGATTCACTTACATCAATGTTATTGTGACGAAAAATCACGGCCATTTGTGGATCGATGGCGTTCAATAATTCGGTTGAAGTTCCATTACCTGATCCGAAATTCGCAACTTTCAATACCTCTACTGCTCTCCCGGAAGACGCGATCTCTTCCTCTAGTTCGAGATTCGTTTCTCCCATCAGTAGTAAATCCTGACTTCCTAAGGATAGCACAAATGTTACAGAACCCGCCTTAGATATGTTTATAATTTCGACATCCACGCCATCCATCAGTGTAAGCTTTTGATTTATCTTTAAGTTAGTCTTTTGTAGATGAGTTGGTATCTTCGTAAGAAATGCCTTTTCTGCTTGATCAGATAAAAATACTTCGTCTATATCAAAATATTTGAGCAATGCAGTGAAGTTTCCTGTATAAGCTTCCTCAGCATTCGTAAGCCAAACTTTTCTCAGCTCCTTCACCTGGTACATCTGTAGTCGATTCATTAGCTCTTTTTCGGAAAGGCTACTCCCTGTATTAATCAGAATTGCCTCTCCATCTGATCCTTGTATCAAAACCGCTTCTCCAATTGATAGATCAAGAAAAGTTACGGCTACTTCGTGGTGCTTAAGGTGTAAGTCAACAGATTGGATAGCTGCGTCAGCACCCGGGCAAGCCAAACTAAAAAAAAGGAAGCTCGCACTAAGTAAAAGTAATTTCTTCATCACAAAACCCTCCTGTAGAATTAGTTTGTGATGAAGTGGAGCTTTATAACCAGAGATCTAATTCATTTACTAATTCTTCCGTTGTCCCTTTCATAAGAGGAACGTCAGGGAGTGACTTTACAAATGAACGACCGTATCTTGTAGAAATGATTCTGCGGTCAAATACAAACACAGCTCCTCGATCTCGCTGTGATCGAACAAGCCGACCAAAACCTTGTTTGAATCGAATGATTGCTTCAGGTAGAGAAAGTTCCATAAATGGATTTCCACCTGACTGCTTCAATTGCTCTGATCTAGCCTGAAAAACGGGATTATCTGGTGGTGAAAATGGAAGACGAACAATGATAAGGCAGCTTAAGTCTTCGCCTGGTATATCTACGCCCTCCCAGAAGCTGCTTGTACCAAACAGAATCGCTTCTTCACTTTCCTTGAAATTCTTCGTAAGCCTTACTCTACTTCCACTATCTACGCCCTGACTGATCAAAGTTAACTCATCATGAACAATGAGCTCCTTCATACGGTGGTGAGCTTTTTTGAGCATATCATAAGATGTAAAGAGAACGAGCATTCTCCCTCGAGTGACGCGGGCAATTCGAAGAATCGCTTCTGTGATATGGTCTACAAACTGATTGTCCGATACATCTTTAATCATTGGTAAATCAGTCGGAATCATTAGCCTTGCCTGTTCACTATAATCAAATGGAGAATGATATTGGTGAATAAGTGGCCCAAACTCCTCTAATCCAAGTCTGTTAATAATGAAATCAAACGAATTTCTGACAGTTAGCGTTGCAGAGGTAAGCAAAATACTCTTTTTCTTTCCAAAATAGTCGCTTGATAGTAATGAACCTACCTCAACAGGTCTACTAAACAAAAAGGCTGAATTTAATGAGCCCTTCGGATCAATCTCCACCCACTTCACATCATTTTCGCTTTCGTTTAGTAAGAGGTAATCTACTTTTGAAAGTTCCTCCAAAACAGAAGCATGAATTCCTTTAAAATCAGCTGAAGTGTTCAATTGCTCTCTTGTGAGTTCATCTTCTTTTAAATCAAGTTCTTTTTCTACCTTCTTTAAACCTTTATCCAAATCTTTCAAGTAGAACACTAATCGATGAGCTGCTTCTTGAATAGCTTCCCATGTAGGACCGTTTTCATCAGAAATACGATAGCTTAATCGACCAATTTCATTCGAACGATGAGTGTTTTTCTGAACGTAACGATGAAGCATGCGAAAAAGCTCATCTACATCTCCAAGAATCGTCTTCACATAAGCATCAATTTCCCTTTTGGTTTCATCTATTTCGATTTCAAGGTTTTTGAGGATACTAATTACCTTTCCGTAAATGCCATCACCATCTTTTAATCCCATCCGAACAAACCCTTGTAGGATAGAAAAGTAATCCGTTTTAATACCGAAGAATTCTGTAGCAATATCTTCTAGATGATGGGCTTCATCAATTACTGCCTGTTGATAAGCGGGTAATAATTGATGGTCGTTAATTAAATCACTAAATAATAAAGCGTGATTTGTGATGATTAAATCAGCATTCATCGCAAAGCGCTTTCTTCGATGGTAAAAATCACGGGAGAACCACGGAGAACGGTGGTTTGCAGATACAGCGGCATCGCTTTTCACCTGTTGCCAAAAAAGCTTGCCTCCACTAGAGAGATTTAATTCCTCCACATCCCCATAATCTGTTTCTAGCAACCATACGAGAATTTGAGCTTTCGTTAAAATCGTATCATAATTATCTTCTTCTACATGATGAAGCTGCTGTTCAAATCGCGTTAAATCCAAATAATGACTTCTGCCTTTAATAATCGTGGCTCTAAAAGGGAACGGCAAAATATCACGAAGAAACGGTAGGTCTCTTTGTAATAGCTGTTCTTGTAGTTGGATTGTATGCGTACTGACAACAACAGGCTTACCTGTATTTTTGGCATGAACAACCCCAGGTAATAAATACCCTAAAGATTTTCCTATACCCGTCCCAGCTTCAATCAAAATGTGCTGATTTGTTTCAAAAGCTTCTGAAACCTGCTTCATCATGTCACTTTGACCTTCTCGCACTTCAAAACCGGGGATAATCTTAGACATTTTTTCCTCAAATTCATTTTGGGCATCATGGAACGCGATACGCTTCTGAAGTGACTCAACTTCGTCTACTTGCTCTTGTAATTTAATCGCTATATCCCGAAACACTTCAAAATTCCCTTCAGGCTCAATCCGTTTCTGCTTATCTTGAATAAGCTCATGAAGGACTACTTCTATATCACTATAAAGCCGAGTTGAAAGCTCCTCGAGCTGCGTTAACGTTACGAGCGGTAAATCACCCATCTTATCAAATAGATAAAGCAAAAGCTCCGCTGTTACCTCCGCATCACTATCTGCTTGATGCGGATTATCATGCTGGATTTCTAAAAACTCTGCTAGTGAAGATAATTTATAGGCCTCTGCTGTAGGCAAGAGGATTCGTGCAAGTTCTACTGTATCGAGCGTTGGTCCAGTAAAAGCCTCATATCCACTTGAATCAAGCTGTGCATTCATGAAATTAAGATCAAATCGAACATTGTGCGCAACAAAATAAGCACCGTCAAGACGTTTAAGAAGTTCAGGTGCGACTTCTTCAAATAGTGGCGCATCTTTAAGATCTTCATCCGTTATCCCTGTCAGCTGCTGAATAAATAACGGTAGTGGTTTTTCAGGATTAACAAACGAAGCATATCGGTCAACGATCGTGTCATCCTCTACAACAGCAAGTCCAATTTGAATAATGCGATCCCCGTTTTTGGGGGAATTACCAGTTGTTTCAAAATCTATAATTGTATATCGATTCATACGTTTTCACCTCAGTTGCTTAAACCGTTCAAGCGGTCACCTTACTAACTTTATCATTTTTTCTATGGAACGGAAAATAATTTCTTATAACATGAGATAAGAATCCACGAAAATGCGATAGATTCGATTGTGAGGATATGATTTGAAAGGAGTAAAACTAGGATGGCCCTTCAAAAAAAAGCCCTGGACCAAAGTCCAGAGCGTAGGTATTTATAATATAGTCGCCTCAGGCTCTACCCCAATCATATCGATGATCGTATTGTGATCGTCCATAATCGCAACACGAGGCGTAAAGTTTCTGGCTTCTTCTTCACTCATCATCCCATAAGCGACAATGATGACGACATCGCCCTCTTGAACATGACGAGCTGCAGCACCATTCAAACAAACTACACCTGACCCTCTTGCCCCAGGAATAATATACGTTTCCAACCTTGCACCATTATTATTATTAACGATTTGAACTTTCTCATTCGGTAGCATACCAACCGCTTCGATAATATCTTCATCTATTGTGATGCTTCCTACATAGTTCAAATTTGCTTCTGTCACACGTGCTCGATGAATTTTCCCCTTCATCATTGTTAGAAACATGTTCTACACTCCTATCGCTATTTCGCTTTTTAGCGCTACAATATTATCAATTAGCCTTGCAGCAGAGAATTGAACGGCAACCGCTATGATAACGTCTTCTGTTATCACATGTACCTTCTCTAATGCAGGGTAGGCTAACACTTCTACATAATCAATACTTCCAGAAGTTTCGCTTAAGTAAGTTGAAACGATGTCTTTAATTCGTTCCGGATTTATTTCGCCATCACTAAGTGCTTTTGAAGCAGCACTTAAACTTCGTGAAAGTTGAATGGCTTCTTTCCGCTCGGTTGGTGTTAAATACACATTCCTTGAACTTTTGGCAAGCCCATCCTTCTCTCTAATGATAGGACAAGGGACAATCTCAACAGGTACATTAAAGTCATCGACTAGCCCTTTTATCACAGCTACTTGTTGAGCATCCTTCATACCAAAATAAGCTCGATCAGGTAGTGTAATTTGCAACAATTTCAAAACGACTGTAGCTACGCCATCAAAATGACCAGGTCTAGATTCACCACATAATGTATTAACACGTTCTTGAACGGTTAGCTTTGTCGTACGCTCCTTCGGATACATTTCCGTTACATCAGGGTAGAATAAAACATCTACTCCTGCCTGACTTGCTAGTTCTTCATCTCGCTTTAGGTCTCGGGGATAGCGATCAAAGTCTTCATTCGGACCGAATTGAAGTGGATTCACAAACACACTCATGATAACGCAATCATTTTGCTTCACAGCTTCTCCCACAAGGCTCATATGCCCTTCATGAAGATAACCCATGGTTGGTACAAAACCAATCTTCTGTCCTGATCTCATCGCTTGTTTTGAGAATGATTGCATTTCGTTAATAGTCTTTATAATCTTCATAGCCTTGTTCCCCCATACATTCCTGAAAGCTGCTCCTCTTTCATATTAAATGAATGTTTTTGTTCGGGAAAATGACTTCCTTTTACATCAGAAACGTATTGTTCAACAGCTTTATGAATTAAGTTAGACACGTTAACATATTGCTTGACGAACTTAGGTACATGACCAGAACCATATCCGATCAAATCATGATAAACGAGTACCTGGCCATCAGCTTTGACCCCTGCTCCAATCCCTATTACTGGAATAGAAAGCTCGCTAGATACAATTTCAGTCAGCTGTTGCGGCACACATTCAAGTACTAGGGCAAATGCTCCAGCTTCTTCAACAGCTTTCGCTTCTTTTACTAATAATCCGGCACTTTCTGACTCTTTTGCCTGTACTTTATATCCCCCGAGAACACCTACTGATTGCGGAGTTAATCCTAAATGCCCCATCACTGGCACTCCAGCTGAAGTTAACTTTTGAATATGATGGATAACTTCTCCACCACCTTCAAGTTTAACAGCGTGAGCTCCTGCTTCTTGAAGTAATCGACCAGCATGAGAAAGCGTTTCAGAAACGCTGCTATGATAAGTGAGAAACGGTAAATCTGTAACGATAAAAGTATTTGGGGCGCCTCGCTTAACCGCTTTTGTATGAAGGACCATATCATCCATCGTTACTGGAATAGTTGAGTCATAGCCGAGCGCCACCATTCCAAGTGAATCACCGACTAATAACAAATCAATATGAGCTTCTTCTACTAACTTAGCTGAGGGATAATCATATGCCGTAAGCATAGCAATTGGTTCTTGATTTGCTTTCATTTTTCTAAAATCACTCGTTGTTTTCATATCTTTTCCTCCTTTATTCAGAGGAATACCGCACAAAAAAACTCCTGAAATGGAATTGCAGCAGACAGGGGTATCCCATCAGTCTATGACAACATAGACTAGCTGCAACGCTCCATCTTCAGGAGGTTACTGTATCGGTCTCATCCCTCTGTCCCAGTCCATATGGATCAAGGCAGATTATTTTTTTGAAGTTACGATTGGTGCGGCTCCATCCGGATACCACCCTTACATCTGTTAGTATAGCAGAAATCATCAGCTATAGTTAACAAATTTCGATATCTGCTGAATAAATGTAATGCATCTTACCACTTTCATCTTCCAAAAGGAGTACCCCTTCTTCTGTTATTCCTTTCGCAAGACCTTCAATCACACCATTCAGAGTTCTCGCCTTAATTCTTCGACCAAGACTGACGGCATAACTTTCCCAAAGTAGCTTGATCATTCTAAAACCGTTATTTAAGTACTCTTCATAGAGCGTTTCAAGTTCATTTAAGATAGCAGCTAATAACACTGAGCGCTTTATTTCTTTTCCTAATTCAATCCTAAGGGAGGTAGCTGTCGTTAAATCTTCTGGAAAATCTTCTTTTGTGGCATTGACGTTAATACCCATTCCAATAATAATTGATTTAATTTGATCAGCTTCTGCTTGAAGTTCCGTTAGGATTCCAACTACTTTTTTTCCATCTATGAGAATATCATTTGGCCATTTAATTTCTGCTTCAAGCCCTGTTTGTTTACGGATGGCATGGACAACACTAACAGCTGCGATAAGAGTGAATTGAGGGGCCCTTTGAGGCGGTAATTTTGGACGAAGTATAATGCTTGTCCAAATACCACTCCCAGGTGGAGAATGCCACGAACGTCCAAGTCTTCCTTTTCCCGCTGTTTGCTCATCAGCAACAATGATCGTACCGTCTGCTGTCCCTTTATGCGCATAGTCATGCGCAATAAACTGGGTCGATTCGACAGTAGGATAGGTGTAAATGGTTTTGCCAAGAAAATCTGTTGTTAACTTTAAGCTGATTTCTTCTTTACTTAACATATCTGGTCTAGAAACAATTCGATAACCTTTTTTCTGAACAGCCTCAACCTCATATCCGTTTTTACGAAGTTCAGATACATGTTTCCAAATGGCTGTTCTAGATACATTAAGCGTTTCGCTGATCATTTGACCAGAAACATATGATTCTGCATGTTCTTCAAGCATTTGCAGCAGGCGCTGCCTTATTGAGTCTGCCACTGTTCAAGCCACCTTTTAATGCTGAATTTCTCATTCTTTATCTCTTCTGTTATTACAGCATGCTCAATTTGTTTAAGAGCTTCTCCAACCCATGGCCCGGGCTTTGTACCCTTCCATTTAATCAATTCTTCTCCAGTCACAACGAGCATTTCGGCTGATGTTATCACTAGTTCTGAAGCGATTCGATCCACTTCTAAAAGATTTGGTGTGCGCTTTTCAAAAACGGATAAAAGCCGTTCGCATGACCTTACTTCGGGTATAGCTTCGTATATGCGCCACCTGCTCCAGCCCTCTCTTTTAACAAGATCGACATTCCTTAATAGAAATTCGACCTTTTTAACGATCCGATTTGGTAAGCGCCATTCTTTAAGAAATCGAACGGGATCATCTGTAGTCCGCGCAAGAAAAGCCCATCTCTCTTCTTCCGAAGCCAGATAGTGCAGGTACCTCGTCTCTTCAAGCCATTTCTCTAAGTTTTGGAGTCCTGGTAAAATTTGATGCAAACGTGCTTGAACAAGCTGATTGATGGCTGAATGAACAGCCTTTCCGTACAACAATTTGCTTATCTCAATTTGAATTCTTTCAATCGCCACACGCTTAAGGAGAGGCGCGTTCAGTATTAACGCTTCTTCCGTTTCTTTATCCAACGAAAAGTCCAGGACACTTTGAAACCGAAGCGCTCTTACCATACGTAGAGCATCCTCTTGAAAACGCTCAGCGGGATCTCCTACAGTGCGTAAAAGGCGACGCTTCAAATCATCTAGACCATCGTATAAATCAATCACATCCCCCTTTATTGAAAGAGCCATGCTATTTATAGTAAAATCTCGCCGTCCTAGGTCATCTTCAATCGTTCCAAGAAATGATACTGCTGATGGATGTCTAAAATCCCGATAACCTTTTTCAGAGCGGAACGTTGTCACTTCAAAAGATAACTCCTTATAGATGACTGTCACGGTGCCATGATCAATCCCAGTAGGTACAACTTTATTGAATAGCCTCATTACTTCTTCCGGTTTAGCAGACGAAGCAATATCAAAATCAGCAACAGGTATACCTAGTAAAGCATCTCTCACAGCTCCTCCAACAATGTAGGCTTCAAATCCATCTTCAGTTAGGATGTGAAGCACTTCCATACATGTGTTGTAAGCCTCGCCTTTTAGGTCAATCAAGTCAATGCCCCTTGAAGTGTTTTATAATAAATGGCTTCATATTGTTCTAGAATCCGTTGTGAAGCAAATCTCGTTTCAACAGCTTTTACAGCTGCCGTACTCATTCTTTCATGCAGAGCGTCGTCCGATAGCAACTGCTTTGCGTAAGAAGAAATCATATCTATATCACCGACTTCTGCAATAAAACCGTTCACATCATGTTCGATCACTTCTGGGATTCCCCCAATGTTCGTACCAATGGCTGGAACTCCACAAGCCATCGCTTCAAGTGCAACAAGCCCAAAGCTTTCTTTCGAAGAAAGCAATAATTTCAAATCACAAATTGAAAGAATTTCAGCGACATTTTCTTGTTTACCAAGAAATTTCACTTTATCTTTCAAACCAAGTTGATTAACGAGTTTACAGGCAACTTGAACTTCAGGACCGTCTCCTATGAGTAGCAGCTTCGCTGGCATGTCATTTTGAATACGATGGAACACCTTAATGACATCCGGTACACGTTTCACTGCTCTAAAGTTTGAAATATGAACAATCACTTTCTCCTCTTCCGAAATACTGTATGTTTTCCTTAAATCGGCAGGCTCTTTTGGATAATAAATCCTTTCATCAACAAAGTTATACACTGTATCGATCTCTTTATCTGTTTCAAGGAGCCGATGCGTTTGTTCAACGAGATCATCTGACACAGCTGTAACTCGATCAGATTTTTCAATCCCAAATCGAATCAATTGTGTTAAGGAAGGATCATAGCCAAGCACGGTAATATCCGTACCATGGAGCGTTGTCACAATTTTTATGTCTCCTCCCACCATTTCTTTAGCAAGAAAAGCACAGACCGCATGCGGAACAGCATAATGTACATGAAGCAAATCAAGGTTTTCTCTTTGAATAACCTCTGCCATTTTACTTGCAAGGGTTAAATCATACGGAGGATAACGGAAAACCGCGTATTGATTTACTTCAACTTCATGAAAATAAATATTCGGGTGGAACGTATCCAAACGGAAAGGAACGCTACTCGTAATAAAATGGACTTCATGCCCTTTTTCAGCAAGCATTTTACCAAGCTCAGTTGCGATCACTCCAGAACCCCCGACAGTTGGATAACAGGTAATACCAATTTTAAGTGTCATTTGCTTTCTCCTAACGGAAATTCTTCCATACATAACAGATTCTTTGCGATAAACCCTTCCGCATAATCTACTCCAGATTCTTTGCCATATAAGTATTCACGATTGATTACTTTCTCAACGTAGCCATTCGTTAGTGGAGTTGAGACGCTTCCGTTACTTAGAACGAATTGACTTTCATAGGCTTCTAGAGACTGTTTCTTTGCTTCTATTTGATGTGAAATATTAATTGTAAACTGAGGGCGGTGAAATCCATTAATAAAATAATAATAGACCTGACTTACTTTATGAGCAGATCCTAATTCAGGATTGTATTTTCGGATTCCAGCTGAAAAAACCGCTTCTTCAACTAAACGAGCAGCATGCCCATGATCAGGATGGCGGTCTTCTGGATATGGAACAAAAATAGCCTTAGGTTTTGTGCGGCGTATTAATTTAACAAGGGAAGAAACTTTATCATCAGAGATCGTCAATCCACGGTCAGGAAACTTCATATTCACCCTCGTTTTAACAGATAAGATTTCTGCCGCATTCCTTGCTTCATGGTGCCGTATAAACACGGTCCCATTAGATGATAGGTCTGCCTCGGTTAAATCACAAATCCCCGTCTGTTTACCTTCGTCGGCAAGTTTCTTTAATGTTCCAGCCATTCCAATCTCAACGTCATCAGCATGAGCTCCGAACGCAAGTATATCAAGTGTTATTTCTTCCATGTACAATTTCTCTCCAATCCAATTCTCCCCTAGCAAGGGCATGTACAAGAATCTCTGCACTGCCCATATTTGTTGCTAGCGGGATATCGTATACATCACAAAGCCTAATAAGAGCAGTTATATCAGGCTCATGAGGCTGTGCTGTGAGGGGATCTCGAAAGAAAATCACTGCATCCATATCGTTTTCTGCAATCATAGCGCCAATCTGCTGATCTCCACCAAGAGGTCCTGATTGATACCGGTGCACGTCTAATCCCGTTTCATCAATAATTCGCTTACCAGTTGTACCAGTTGCAAAAAGTTCGTGTGGATCTAGAATCATTTTATACGCAAGAGTAAAACGAACAAGATCATCCTTTTTCTTATCGTGCGCGATTAAAGCGATTTTCATAAGGTCATCCCCTACTCCATAATATTTTCAAGACCATAGACAAGCTGATCAATTTTCAAAACCGTTTCAACAGCTAACTGCACACCTGGCATAAAGGAAGCTCGATTCATTGAGTCATGACGAATTTTCAACGTTTGTCCTTCTCCACCAAATAAAACTTCCTGATGAGCAACAAGTCCCGGTAAGCGTACGCTATGAATTCTCATTCCTTCATAATCTGCACCACGCGCACCTTCTAAATCCTCACGCTCATCTTCATGCCCCTGTTTCTTTGCATCTCTTACTTCTGAGATCATTTTCGCTGTTTTGACAGCAGTTCCTGATGGAGCATCAAGCTTACGATCATGGTGTTGCTCGATAATCTCAACGTCATCAAAATATTTAGCTGCCATAGAAGCAAACTTCATCATAAGAACTGCACCGATAGCGAAATTTGGAGCAATAATGGCTCCTAATTCTTTTTGTTCAGCTACTTTGGATAATTCTTCAACATCATCATTAGAAAAACCTGTTGTCCCAATGACAGGACGGACGCCATGATTAAAAGCAATCTCCATATGTTTTTTTCCATATTCAGGCGTTGTTAGATCAATTAATACATCACATTCTACTTCTGACAAGCACTTGTCAAGATCCGTATACACAGGAGCATCTAGCGACGGAAGTCCTTCGATATCCGCTACCGTTTGCCCAGTTTGTTTGCTGTCAATAACTGCAGTAAGAGTAAAATGACCTGTACGATCTACCAACTTCACTGCTTCGCTCCCCATGTTTCCTCTTGGTCCTGCGATTACGATTTTCACTTCTTGCATGCCTATTCACTCTCCTCTTCAATTCTCGTCCATCGATCTTTGTCTCTCGTGTTAAATTTAGTCATCACTTTTCCAAATGCTTCATCAAGATCTATATCTAACGAATTTGCAAAGCAGGTTAGTACAAAGAGGAGATCTCCCATTTCATTTTCAATGGTACGCTCTTCCTCTGTATTTTTTTTCGGTTTTTCACCATGGTAATGATTAATTTCACGTGCAAGCTCACCAAGTTCTTCGGTCATTCTTGCTAGCATCGCAAGGGGAGTAAAATACCCCTCTTTAAACTGACTTATGTATTGATCTACCTCTTTTTGCATCTCACTAATCGATCTATTAGCCATCTGTCAAACCACCTTTCACATCATTTCTTATGTTAGCTAAAAGATAGGCATTTGACAAATGTTTCACAAGTTTTTTCTTTATCAAATCTTCACCTCGTCAGATCTTTAACACCAAATTCGTAAAATCTAACAACATATTCTTATCAAACCTAAAGTGAGTATAACAGATTCAAATTGCTGTCTGCTCAGTATTTGATTATAATGAATTCTGTTGGCTCTACTGGAGGGATAGGAGTGGTTATTATGGAAGGCATACGTGGAAAAAATGTATTGTTCATCTTACTTGGGTCTGCAATCTTTGCATTTGGCCTTGTGCATTTCAATATGGAAAATAATTTAGCGGAAGGTGGCTTTACTGGCATTACCCTTTTGCTATACTTTCTATTTCAAATTGATCCTGCGATTAGTAATCTAGTTCTTAACATTCCATTATTTCTAGTTGGATGGAAGTTGCTTGGTCGAAAGGCATTTATTTATACGATTATTGGAACCGTTTCCTTATCTGTGTTTCTATGGATTTTTCAGCGATATTCCGCTCTATCTATCCCACTAGAAGACGATTTAACTCTTGCAGCATTGTTTGCAGGAGTGTTTGTAGGGGTTGGTCTTGGCATTATCTTTCGTTATGGAGGAACAACCGGTGGGGTGGACATCATCGCGCAGCTCGGTTCTAAATACATTGGCTGGAGCATGGGTAGAACGATGTTTATTTTCGACTTTTGCGTTATAGCTTTATCACTTGTTTATTTAAACTATAAAGAAGCGATGTATACATTATTAGCGGTATTTGTAGCTGCTAGAGTCATTGACTTTATCCAACAAGGGGCATATTCTGCGAAAGCGACCATGATCATATCTGAGAATAATAAAGAAATCGCTGACAATATTATGAAGCAGATGGATCGGGGAGCGACCGTATTGAATGGAAAAGGCAGCTTTTCCGGTCTTCAAAAAGAAGTTCTTTATTGCGTTGTTGCTCGAAATGAAATTGTACGTTTGAAAAATATCATTCGACAGGTTGATCCACATGCTTTTGTAGCCGTTAACGATGTTCAAGATGTTTTAGGTGAAGGCTTCACCCTAGATGAAAACAAAAATCCCATCGACCAATAAAAAAATCTCGCCCCATAAAGGGCGAGATTTTTTTATTTAATCTTCGTTCATTCCTATAAAGATGAACACAAAGCGGAGTAATTCTAATAGAGCAACTACTGCTGCTGCAACATATGTTAAAGCCGCTGCATTCAATACTTTTTTCGTTTCTCTTTCTTCATCATTTCGAATAACGCCTGTTGATACAACTTGTTCCATTGCTCGATTTGAAGCATTAAATTCAACTGGAAGTGTTACCAATTGGAACAACACAGCTGCACTCATAAAGACGATCCCAAGTAAAATAAAGTTTTGTGATGCCATCAAAATACCAGCGAGAATGATGAAATAGCTAAAGTTTGAACCAAGATTCGCCACAGGAACAAGCGTATGACGGAAACGAAGCGGTGCATAGTTCTGCTCATCTTGAATCGCGTGTCCTACCTCGTGTGCAGCGATCGCTGCTCCCGCCACTGATTGACCATGAAAATTACCTGATGATAGTCTTACTGTTTTTGAGCGAGGATCATAATGATCCGAAAGGTGCCCGCGCACTTCTTCAACCCCTACAGAATATAACCCATTTTCATCGAGAATTTTTCTTGCCACTTGAGCACCAGTCATCCCAGACGAGTTTGGAACTTTTGAGTATTTTTTGTATGCGCTCTTCACTCTACTCTGAGCCCAGAGTGGAATGATCAACAAAAGCGCAAAATAGACTAGAAAACCAGCCATTTCCATTCCTCCATCATATGTGTAATTGCTTTCTAAACTGTTATTAACGTCAATTTTAGTCAAATCCCACTAGAAAGTCAATCACACTGTTTCAGGTTCACAAGATCTTCAAATTTAATCGGCTTGTTTCCTTTTTAAGCCTTCTTTTTCGCCTCTGTATTTTCGATAGGTCACATAAATCAGTGTCGCGATGATAATACCTCCAATTGAAACAATTAACCATAAAAGGGAAGATTCCTCAGATGAAGAAGGATGGTAAGCTTGTTTGAAATCATCTTTCATGGTTTGCAATTGACCCGATAATTCTGAATTACGATCAGACCCATATCGCTCAATAAATGCAATATGCGAATCAAGTCGTTGCTGAGTTTCAGGCGAGAGATCAATTGCCATCGCTGGGCGTATTACACTGTACGTTCCAATAAAACGATCCTTACTCGCATTGTAGACGTCTACGTCTCCGTGTTCAATAGCGGTGGACATTTCGGTAATAAGCGGGAGAATTTGGTCATCCGTCTGTTTCCACATTGGCTGATCTTCAGCTACTAGCGCATCAACAGCCAGACGAAATTCCGTTAAGGACTGAATTCTTTGATCAACTGCTTTATCCATAGCTGTCACTGCCTTTAGTGCACGGTCATGTGTATTGAGGATCACTCTTAATTCAGTAGTCGAAAGTTCACTAGACTGATCACCTGGAAAAGCATTAGAAAATTCATCAAGCATCGTTTTAGCACGGTCAAACTTCTCTTGTTTGCCAAATTCCAACGCATTTGCTGCTATATCATTCCAGACTTGTTTCGTATCTGTTTCCGAAGCATGTACATTGACGGGAAGCGTCAAAAGCAATACTACAAGGAGCCATCGTCTACCCATTCCCTGTCCCTCCTTCTTCCTACTTCAATGTATGAAGAAATGGACAAGAGTAGACCATCTTAGATGGAAAGCTGATAGCGTCCTTTTCGAACAGATAAGAAATAGACAAGAGCTAGAGAAAAGATCGACAGCCAGAATGTAAAATATCCAATAAGCGGTGTATACTCACTTAATATTGAATAACGTGGCATTTGACCGAAAACATAATCGATCACATCATTATGTAATGTCCATATCGCCACTAGCACGAGATGCCACAACTTAATTCTGTAGAAAGGAGTAAAAAGCAATCCTTCTATCGCCATTCCAAGATGAGATAAGATGAGCATAATTGCGATAGGAGATAGCTGTCCTGTCACAACCATCACTAGAGCATTCATAATGACCGCCCAAATCCCATACTTGAATAAAGTCACGGCAGCTAGACTTTCCATCAGTGGCCAATTTTTACCGAAGAGAAAGGCCAGTAAAACAAAACAGAAAAACAGACTCGCTGTAGGACTATCCGGAACAAATAGTAAAAAGATAGGCTTTGTTTCTGCTAACTGCCATCCATACCAGTAATAGCCGTATATGGTACCCGGAATGTTAATGATCAACAGAAGTAAAAGAAAAGGTCTTGATTTTAGTAGGTATAAAAATTGAGAAATCATAGGAATCTCCTTTTCAATATCTTTCATCGATTGAAGTGCATAAGCAATTTAAATGAGAAAAAGCTGACTGCAACAGTCAGCTTTTCATCTTATTTATTTGCTTCTGCCGTTTCGACAATAAATTCAGCTAGCTTCTCACGTTCTTCATCAGAACCTTTAAAAGCATTCGCTGGCATTCCGCCGATCCCGTTCACAGCAATGTCCATAATCGACTCTTTGGTTTGCTGTGTTTCAAGAAGAGATGGACCTGAACCACCTTGAAGGCTGTCCCCATGACAACCAATACAGGATTGTCCAGAATAAATGGCGTAACCTTCTGATTCTTTGTCAACCTCAGCTTCAACAATTTCCCCTTGCTTTGCTGCTTTTTCCCAGTCATGAGTTACAACTGATTCCCACGTCAAGTATACCGTTGAAATAAGACCAAGTAACATAAGCGCTGTCGCAACAGGACGCTTAGCTGGTCTTCTTTCTGGACCGCGGTCAAGCCATGGAGCAAGAAGAAGTGCACCAAATGCAAGGCCTGGCATAACAACTGTACCTACAAGCGTATAGTCACCGGCGGCAAATTTGTACTTCAAGAGCTGGTATAAGAAGAGAAAGTACCAGTCAGGAAGCGGCGTATAGGTCGCATCTGTCGGATCCGCTACACGCTCGAGTGGAGATGGATGGGCAATTGTTAGTGCTAGATACCCAACTAGAAATACAGCACCTACCATCCACTCTTTTAATAAGAAGTTCGGCCAAAACGCTTCTGTTTTGCCGGGGTACTCTGAATAATCTTTTGGAATGTTAGGCTTTCTCTGCGCAGGAATACGCGAATCGCCAACAAACTTCATTCCTTTTCCGCGATGCATCTGTCCCCCTCCTTCGTATAAAAAATTGTGTCGAAATGATCATTATAAGTTCTGAGATTACATCTTATAGCGGGCCAGAAATACCCTGTTTACGAATCATGATAAAGTGAGCACCTAGCAATCCAAGAAGTGTAGCTGGCAAGAAGAATACATGAATCGCAAAGAAACGAGCGAGCGTTTGAGCTCCGATAATTTCTCCACCTGCAAGAAGAGTTTTTGCCCATTCTCCAACCACTGGTATAGTCACTGCAATTTCAAGACCAACCTTCGTTGCGAATAGCGCTTTCATATCCCATGGTAAAAGATATCCTGTAAACCCTAGACCAAGCATAACGAAGAAAATCAATACACCTACAACCCAGTTTAATTCACGAGGTTTTTTGTAAGAGCCGGTAAAGAACACGCGAAGGGTATGTAGAAACATCATAACGATAACGAGACTGGCTCCCCAATGGTGCATTCCTCTTACAATTTGTCCGAATGCTACTTCGTTTTGAAGATAGTAGACAGACTCCCAGGCATTCACAATGTCAGGTACATAATACATCGTAAGGAACATCCCGGATAGAATTTGAATAACGGTAATAAAAAACGTTAAACCGCCGAAACAATAAACAAACGCCGAAAAGTGATGAGCAGGGTTAACGTGCTCTGGCACTTCGTGATCTGCAATATCGCGCCACATTGGCGTAATATCTAAGCGTTCATCTACCCAATCATAGATTTTATTTAACATAGATTACGCCCCCTAACGTGGTTCAGGTTTTCCGAGGTAAAGTTTTCCATCTTCAACTTTCTTGTTGTAAACATCAAGCGGCGCAAGAGGTGGTGTTCCTTTTACATTCACACCATCTTTTGTGTAACGGCCACCGTGGCACGGACAATAAAACTGATCTGGATATGCTGCGTTTGAAGCCCAGTCCACCGTACACCCTAAGTGTTTACAAACAGGTGAAAGTGCGACGATTTCGTCTTTTTCATCTTTGTAAACCCATGCGGATTGAGTGACCTCAGATTCATACCAACCGTCTACCTGGTCAATTTTGAATTCTTTACGAACAGGTTTGTTCGTAATCTCACTTGTGTCCATTACAGGAACAAAATCCTGCTTGCCACCTTCTTTTAATAATGGATCAATTGCAAAACGAACCATCGGCATTAGCATTCCTGCTGCCATAAAACCGCCGACACCAGTCAGGCTGTAGTTTAGAAATTGGCGTCTTGTTACTTCCTTCTTCTTCGCCATTGGTTCCCCCCCTATCCTATGAAGTCAGTCCAGCCGGACATAAATAGTACATACATATAACTAGGACATTCCTATGATAGCGTAGTCACTCTTGCTCTGTCAATATTCGGATTGGTCTTTAGCATGCCACAAACTAACTATTTATATTACTTTGCCACGTATTTGTTACAAATTGTAAAACTTGTTTCACTTGCGCTGATACCGTTTCCATTTTATATTGTTCATCCATATGCTCTAGAGGGATCGCTGGCATCCATAGCATAGCACTATCTAACTGATCTTCAAGTTGCTTCCATTCAACATCGGCTGTTAGGGTAACAATGTGCTTAATTCCACCTTCGAATAACTCTTGTTCTACTTTTTTTAGACGTTCTACTTTTGATAATGATTCCTCAGAAGTCAAATAAGTAAAGGAAGGTAATAATAATAGACGCCCTTTTAACTGTCTTTCAAGCTCACTTGCTATTATGTTTATATATTCTCCCATCGATACAGTTGTTTTTATGCTACTCGTCATCGATATCGGGACAAGCGGAAGCACAGCAGTATCTACATATTCTTTTTCTTTTTCAAATAGAGCGATATCAGCTTCTGTCCATTTCATTTTGATAACTCCTTTTCTGTCCATATAAGTGCCAAATGGTTTGGTGGGACTTCATTTCTAGCCACTTCGCTTCTTTCATTGGTAAATCAATCCAAATCGTTCTCGCTTCCTCGCTTGCACAGTTGCTTGCAATCTCCCACATTTCTTTACTATAAAGGACCGTTTCATCTAATACTTTCACATGCAAATAAGAAGCTCCCTTCTCCTCCTTCGTCATCATAAAGCTTCCATATTCATTTAGAAAGATCTCAGTGCTATCAATGTAAAAAGACGATAGAGAAGGAACGAAGGGAAGTGGATAATAGATTGAATACGGGAAAAAAGAATGACTATTATTTTCCCATTCTTTTTCTATTAGACCTTTCTTTTCTGTTCCGGTCACTTTTTGAAAAGGTGACGTCACGATGTCACCAGAAACAGAATGAGGACTTATACGCGATGAGACTATAACTGCCTCAAGGTTCATATGTAAGTGAGGTGCTAAGCGATTACCTGCTATATTATACTCTTCTGTCGCATACCCGATCCATTTCACATTTGAATTGTTATGTGCTTCTTTACGTAGGAAGTTCATTAATGCTGAAGCAACACCTTTACCACGATAGTCAATATGAGTTCGCAATCTACCTAGAACGGCAGCTTCATCTTCATAGAGCGTCATCCCCGCTATGCCGATTAATTTCCCTGCTTCAAAATAGCCGACCATCTTCTCATCTTGCATCAACCTTCTAATAATCCGGACGACATAGTCATCTTCAATTCCAGTCGGCATTTCTTCTACAAGAGCGATATCATTCCACTCTAAACTTCTGATCAACACGTCTTCTCCTCTCTTGACTGTGAGTCGGTTAACTCAAAACGAATTCGACTAGCGACATTCATTTCTTTCTTAGTATACCATCTGTAAGATCATCGATGAAGGGGTATTCTCGAACGCACGTTCCAAGTAAATGATCATAACAATAGCAACCCAAATAAAAAAACCCTTGAAAAATCAAGGGTTATAAATTACTTAATTGCTTGCTTAAATTTTTGAACGCCATTTCATCATTTCGATCCAATGCTTCATCAATCTGCTTCAAAATCGATTCTTTCTTGAACCGTGTAAACGACTCATCAAGAACCATTTCAGCCATAAATGAATACTTTTTATCCGCTGCCATATTTTCTGGTAAAAATGGATTTTCCTCCAGAACAGCCACATAGTGCGGAGAAACGTTTTTACTTTTGAAATTCAATTGAATGTAGATAGGCTCGTCCTGATTCAGACGAATGTCATGAAATGATTTTTCAGGGTCAGTCGTGATGATGTTGTGCTTATAAAAAACGGAATGGAGCATTTTCTACACAATGAGTTGAGATCACAAGCGCCTTTGGACAAAACTCAGCATTCTCAACAAAATGTACGTTACCCATGAGCACTTCATCGCTTATTAAATAATTTAACAGCCAGACACATTCACGTTTCTTCACCTGGTATTTCTTCAAAAACCATTTCAGAAAGTCTTTCTTTTCAACGACAGAAACGGAGCTGCTCATAGCGATTCCTCCCTGAGATTTTCCTAATTTAACAATTCGTCATTGAACATAAATTTCCTTCTTCGCCTTACTCCTCTTTAAATGTTTCTTCTTCAAAGCGCAGTACTTCTTCCTCAAGATGAACGAGCGTTGGGTCCAACTCCAAAGCTAGCTTAAATGCATTAACAGCTTCTTCACGCCGACCCTCTTCAAACAAAAATCCTCCATACTCTTCTAAAAAGATCGGATCGTTTCTGAAATAAGTATATGCGTTTTCATAGCGTTTTATGGCATCTTTATACTCTTCTACCTGCGCATAAGCAGTTGCAGCAGACCAATCTAAGTAAGGATCGCTTTGATCTCCTTCTTCAATATTACGAAGTAGATCAAGGATGTCTTCATATCTTTCTTCTGTTCTAAGATACGTTGCAAGCGTCTTCGCTGCTTCAATGTGCGTTGGATTAATAGCTAGTAATTCGCGTAAGTACTGTTCACCGCTTGCGTTATCATGAGTTTTATAACTTAACCTGCTCGCTTGCAAATAGAGCTCTTCGTTAAATTCATCCACCTTTATTCCGTCTGCTAGTACTTGAATTGCTTCACTAGTAGCGCCCTCTTCTTCATAGGCTTTTGCGAGGTATGGATAAAGCGTGCTGTATTGTGGATCAACTTCCTTCAGTTCGTTAAATGCGTTAATGGCTTTACGGTATTCACTTATTTGTAACGCTGTGAAAGCATATCCAAAGAGTGCATTAATTTCGCGAGCATTCTCAAGGCCTTTCTCATAGTAAGTAAGCGCCTCTTCAAATTGTCCGCTTCCACTTAGGGCTTCAGCTAACCTCAGTTCAATGTTCTCATTCGCAAGCTCTCCCTTAGTTCCGAGTACTGATTCATAGTAAGGTACAGCTTTTAAATGATGCCCTTGAGTGAGATAAAACTCACCTAGTCCAAAATCAATGATTGGCTCATCAGGTGAAAGACGCTTTGCTTCCATTAATTTTTGTTCCGCAACCTCTTCCAAGCCTTCTGTTTGATATAGATCCGCAAGCAAGAGAAGCGCCGGCGGATAAGCAGCATCACTTTCATCTATTTTATTTAATGCGGCAATAGCCTCCTGCTCTTGTTCAAGATCAACATAGCATTCAGCTGCCTGTACAAGTAATTCTCCTTCATTTGGATAGTGTATTAACAGTTCCTCTACTACATCTCTAGAATCTTCAATCAGTCCAAGACTATAGTAAATGTTTGACAGATCATATAATGTTTCATGATCTGCATCTTTTCGTACTTCTTTCAATTCTGTTAAACCTTTTTCAAAGTTCCCCGACTCAATTAATGAGACAGCCTGCTTAAGACGCTCCACGTTCCAAAACTCCTTCTAACACTACTTTTTTTATTTCGATGACTCGCAGTAAAAAACGATGGTCTGTGAATTTTCAAATGTTGACCATATCCTGGTTTTAGGAAAACATGATGATTCACTTTCAGTAATTCACCACGAAGTCCTGAAATGATTGGGTCTCTTCCATCATAATCAAGAAATAGTTCATCTTCAACTTGATTGCCTGAATTCGTTCGATAGAGATTAAAATCAAAATCCGTTCCTGTAAGGATTCCACCTTTTTGAGGATAAAAACCAATTCGCATTAATATTGGTTTAGGAAGCTGTCTCCTTCTCAATAATTCAGGATAGTGGAATGCGTCTAGCCCTTTGAGTACCGCTTCATCAAGCAATTGTGGAAGCTTAAGTTCTATAGCATCAGAATTCCACGTTTCGATAAATGAAAACAAAGGCACAAGCATGGCATGATAAGGAAAATTCGCTTGAACGATCCATTCAGATACGAATTCTTTCCATTCTTCCTCACGTTTAAAATCCATTACAATGAACGGAACCTGGTAACGTGCACACTTCCTAATAACATCTGGAGTCACTTTTGTGCCGTCCATTCGTAAACCAAGAGCATAGTCAATAGGAGAATTCACTAGGTATGATAACGAACGACTGATCTCTTCTTCAAATGTATAAGCATGTTTTATTTCGGTTAACACTAGAATCGAAGTGACGCCTTGTAACATGTATTCTCTCATTAATTCGATAAATCCACTCTCTGGTTCTCTATTGTTTATTTCTGAAAGATAAACTTTCCCAGCCATCATTGAAAAACCGTTCAAGTTGCAACGGACTCCTTTATTAAGCTTTCCAACCTTCGTCTTATAAGATAACAATTCATCCGCAACCAACTTATAATCAGTGCCATCTATAGATGCATTTTCATAAAGACGTTTCAAACAAGCGCCCCCCTGCCATTTTGTTTATGACAGGCTATGTTTTAAAGAACTTGTTTATGTTATAAAAGCACCAATGAAAAAAATTCCCTGTGCCGAAAGCCGTTGTTAGCGCTTTCAAAACACAGGGACAAAATAAATATGGATAGGAGTGGAGAGAAACCATTACTATTCTTAGTATAACAGGGTATTCCAGAAAATCAACAGATTCTTTAGAAAATTTCGGTTTTTTTATCCGAAAAGCGTAAGCGCCTGCTTAGAGCCGACTAGCGCTGGAGACTTTCATTTTGAACACGCCCTTTGTGTTCAGAGTGAAAGACGAAGCGTCTCGAGGCTCTGGGCGCTGAAGCTGGACATCGAATAGCGTAAGCGCCCGTTTAGAGCCGACTAGCGCTGGAGACTTTGTGCGCCAAAAGATGGGATGTGTTGTCACATAAAAAAGCAGGTTCCTAGGAACCTGCTCTTAGTTGTTTCAAATGTTCAAAGAAATCAGGATATGAAACTTTGATTGCTTCAGGTAATTCAAGCTGGACAGACCCCTCTGTAATGCAACCTGCGACTGCAAGCATCATTCCAATACGGTGATCACCTAAACTTGAAACCTGTCCACCATGGAGGCGTGTAGGGCCTTCTATAACCATTCCATCTGGTGTTCCTGTTACAGATGCTCCTAACGTTTTTAATGCTTCAACGACTGCATCGATACGGTTTGTTTCTTTTACTTTTAATTCTTCCGCATTTCGAATAACCGTTTTGCCATTAGCCTGCGTAGCAAGTAAAGCAATAACTGGAAGCTCATCAATCAATCTAGGGATCATCTCCCCTTCGATCGTTGTTCCCGAAAGATCGCTAGTACTAATTGTTAAATCAGCCACTTCTTCCTGATTCACAACCCGCTTGTTTTTAATGGACAAAGAAGCTCCCATCTGTTCAAGAACATCTAATATACCTGATCTTGTCTTGTTAATCCCTACGTTTAATAGGGTTAAGGTGCTATTAGGAACGATTGCTCCTGCTACTAGGAAAAATGCAGCTGAGGAGATATCACCTGGTACTTCTACATTTGTAGCGGTTAGATGCTGTCCCCCTTCAACGCTGACAGATAAACCGTCTCTCTTCACTTTGACACCAAAACTTTCTAACATATTTTCAGTGTGGTTTCGTGAACGATGAGTTTCTGTAACCGTTGTAACGCCATCAGCTTGAAGACCCGCAAGAAGAATACCTGATTTCACTTGGGCACTCGCTACAGGTGAATCATATGTAATACCACTAAGATTACCGCCTCTAATCGCTATCGGAGCAAACGTGCCATTCTCTCTCCCATCAATTGCTGCACCCATTTGACTTAATGGAACTGTTACGCGATTCATTGGTCGCTTTGCAATTGACTCATCTCCAGCTAATACAGAATGAAATGGTCTTCCGGCGAGTAAGCCCATCATTAAACGAAAGGTCGTTCCAGAATTCCCTACGTCGAGAAGCTCTGATGGCTCACGAAGACCATCGATACCTTTGCCTTCTACCACTACTGAAGCTCCGTCTTGTTCAATCTGAACACCCATTTGTTTAAAGCAAGAAATCGTACTTAAACAATCTGCCCCAGGAAGAAAATTTGTAATTCGAGTTGTACCTTTTGCAATGGAACCAAACATAATGGCACGATGAGAAATTGATTTATCTCCAGGAATTGTAACTGTTCCTTTAAGACTTTGTGCTTGCACAATCGTTTCCATAGTCACTTACTCCTTATTTATCATCTACATACGTATCGAAGTCATGATCAAGGACCACTTTTGCATTGTCACGGTCTTTTTCTGAGCGAAAACTAACTCTAAGAACACCCATAATATCTTCTCGTGTCTCGATGATTCGAATATTTGTTATTGAAATTTCTTCAGTTGCAAGTTTTTGAGTAACGCTAGCGATGACACCAGGCTGGTCTTGAACGTCGAGAAACAAATCATAAAAAGCAGGGATAGCTCCTCTAGATCGAACAGGTAACCCATCTCGAAAGTCCTTAGCGTCTGAGAAGTAATCGTAAATACGATC
The DNA here is from genome assembly GCF_050467905.1 of Pseudalkalibacillus sp. NRS-1564. Lineage (NCBI taxonomy): Bacteria > Bacillati > Bacillota > Bacilli > Caryophanales > Fictibacillaceae > Pseudalkalibacillus > Pseudalkalibacillus sp. NRS-1564. The sequence goes on from NZ_JBITPM010000012.1 coordinate 172,101, forward strand.
TCCGTCTTCTTTTTTAATATAACCTTGAATTCGATCTAACTCGAGCTTCAAGTCTTCAGTCATCTGCAGTAAGACAGATTTGTTTCTAAGAAGAATATCACGCCACATCACAGGACTAGCTGATGCTATACGGGTAATATCCCGAAACCCTCCTGCCGCAAACCTCGCTACATTATAGCTCTGATTATTATTTCGATCACTAACAAAGTTAACCAGACTTGCTGCTAATATGTGAGGGAAATGACTAATTAATCCTACTAAATAATCGTGCTCTTCAGCGTCTAATTCAACAAATGTAGCATTAGTTGAACTTAGTAATGCTATTAGAGCATCTAATTTTGATTTGTTGACCGATTCATCAGGTGTCAAAATATAAAAAGCATTCTCAAACAAATGTGATTTTGCTGCTGTTACGCCGGTTTTGTGAGAACCAGCCATTGGGTGACCACCGATAAAGGTAACGGAAGGACTTAAGATTTTTTTAGCATGAGTTACAATCGAATGCTTCGTGCTACCCACGTCAGAAATAATCACATTGCTCTTCAAATTGATTTTGGCTAATTGTTCTAAAATTTGTTCTGTTTGAACAACCGGGGCAGCAATCATAATAAAATCAGCGGTTTGAACGGCTTCTTCAAGCGAAGAAGCCGTTTGATCTACAACCCGAAGTGCCATAGCTAGATCCAACTGATTCTGGTTTACATCATACCCCGTAATGACAGCATCGTGATGCCCTGCTTTTATGGCTAGAGCAATTGACCCTCCTATTAATCCAAGGCCAATAACCGCAACATGTTTACTCATGACTGTTCCTTTCTCTTTTCATCAAGAAATTGAGAAAGACAGCTAATGATTTCTTTGTTTTGCTCCTCTGATCCAACTGTTATTCTAGCTGAAGTTGGAAAACCAAGCGCAGAACCAGAGCGGACGATGTATCCTTGTTTCATCAAGTATTCAAACACTTCGTCTGCAGGTATACCAAAATCAATTAATACAAAGTTCCCTTGAGAAGGATAAATGGATAAATCGTATTGCTCACAAAAAGCATAATAAAGCTCTCTGCCTTTTTCATTTTCTATTCGACACATATCAATAAACTGCTGATCCTTGAGAGCAGCAATTGCCGCAGCTTGCGCCACACGTGAAGTGTTAAACGGCTCTCGTGAAGGTTCAATTGAGGCGATTACTTCCGGGTTAGCTACTCCATAACCGACGCGAAGAGCAGCAATCCCATATGCTTTAGAAAACGTTCGTAAAACTACAAGGTTTTTATACTCTGAGAGCGCTGATAGCGTATCAGGAAAATTCTTCGCAGTAACATATTCTTTGTAAGCCTCATCCATGACAACTAGAACGTGATCAGGAACCTTTTTCAAAAATGAAAATAGTTCTTCTTCTGGAATATGCTCTCCTGTAGGGTTATTTGGTGAACACACCCAAATGATGCGCGTATTCTCATCAATGGCTTTTAGCATCTCTTCTAGTTGATGCTTTCCTTCAGTCAGTGGAACCTCACGAATTTCTGCGTCTTCAATAACTGCGTTATGGCGATATTGCGGAAAAGTTGGTGTAGCCATCACTGTATTAGTTCCTTTTTCAAGATAAGTTCTGCAAAGGATTTGAACGACTTCGTCTGATCCATTACCGAAAACAAGCTGATCTTCATTTACATTAAGATGCTTTGCTACCTCAGTCCGAAGAGAAGCTGCATAGCCATCTGGATAAATGTGTAATTGCGACAGTTCCTTTTCAATGGCTTCTTTCACTGTTTGGGAGGAACCATATGGATTCTCGTTTGAAGCGAGTTTAATTACTTGTTTGAGACCAAGCTCTTTTTTTACTTCCTCAATTGGCTTACCTGGCTTGTAAGGGGTTAACCCTTTCATTTGTCTTTTTGGAATCATGCCTGCACCTCACGAATGGATTTTCACTTTCCCATATGGAGAAATCAAATTTCGTACATATGCCCGAATTTGATCTATCCCTTCTTTCTGGGATGCTTCTTTCTTCAACACTTCCACTTGTTCCTCAACTTGACGAATAATCGCACTACCAACAATAACGCCATCACAGTGCTCTTTTAGCTTTTCAACTTGTTCAGGAGCCGAGACTCCAAAGCCAACCGCAACTGGAATCATACTATGCTCTTTCACTCGATCGAGAAATGTAAAGACTGAGGAATGAAAGTCAGTCCTCGTTCCCGTAACACCGAGTGACGAGACGCAATAAAGAAATCCAGTAGCTTCTTTCGAAATGGCCTGCAGTCTTTTATCTGAAGTTGTTGGCGCAACAAGAGAAATCAGCGCAGTCTCATTAGCATTGCAACTTTCTCTCCACTCTTCACTTTCTTCAAAAGGAAGATCTGGAACTAATAGTCCGTCAATATCATTTTCTCGCACTAAAGCGAAGAAGCGTTCTTCTCCTAATTGTAACAAAAGATTGTAATAAGTAAATATCACAACTGGAATTTCAAGTCCTTTTTCTCGCATTTGTTTCACGAGACCCATCGCTTTCTCAAGGCTCATTCCGTGTTCTAATGCACGTAGTGACGCACGCTGAATCACTGGACCATCTGCTAGAGGATCAGAATATGGAATACCGAGTTCAATTGCATTAGCTCCTTCTTCTTGAAGCATCAATGCTAAATTAATAGTCGTTTCTTCTGTTGGATCACCAGCTACAACAAAAGGTATGAATAGATCGTTTCGTCCATCTACATGTTTCTCAAATCGTTTATTCATTAACGTCACCTCCAAGATGTTCCATTATCGTGTGCACATCCTTATCTCCTCTTCCTGAGAGGCATACAAGAATAACTTCATTTTCGTTCATGTCTGGCGCTTGCTTAATTGCTTCAGATAGCGCATGAGCACTTTCAATCGCCGGAATGATACCTTCCTCTTCAGATAGAACTTTTAATGCATCAAGTGCTTCATTATCAGTAATTCCTGTATATGTCACGCGACCCGTTTCATTTAAATAGGCATGCTCAGGTCCAATTCCAGGATAATCGAGTCCGGCAGAAATTGAATGTGGCTCTTGAATTTGTCCCGTTTCGTTTTGCAATAAGTAAGTAATTGAGCCATGAATAACACCGAGACGACCTTCAGAGAGCGTTGCGGCGTGTTCTCCAGTATGAATTCCCTTACCGGCAGCTTCTACGCCAATCAAGCGAACATCATCTTTAAGAAATGGATAGAACATGCCCATTGCATTACTACCACCTCCAACACAAGCGATTACCTTATCGGGTAATACTTCCATTTGTTCGCGTGATTCATCACCGATCACGCGCTGGAAATCCCTTACCATTTTCGGGTAAGGATGCGGGCCAACTACAGAACCAATTAAATAGAACGTATCTTCCACATTTGCTACCCAGTACCGAATCGCTTCATTCGTCGCATCTTTTAATGTTTTGCTACCAGAAGAGACTGGGACAACTTCAGCACCGAGAAGCTTCATTCTGAACACATTCAATTCCTGACGTCTAATATCCTCTTCTCCCATAAACACTTTACATTCTAATCCAAATCGAGCGGCTACAGTTGCAGCTGCAACACCATGCTGGCCAGCACCTGTTTCAGCAACAATTTTTTCTTTCCCCATACGAACGGCAAGAAGAGCCTGTCCAATTGCATTATTTAATTTATGTGCCCCTGTATGGTTAAGATCTTCACGCTTCAAATAAATTTGTGCCCCGCCAAGTCTTTTTGATAAGTTTTCTGCATGTGTAATCGGCGTTGGTCGACCTGAATATTTTTTCAGTTCCTCATGATAACTCGTCATAAATTGTTCGTCTGCCATTGCTTCGTTTAGCGATTGTTCTAATTCTTCTAACGCATACATCGCTGTTTCCGGAACATATTTACCGCCGTATCTTCCATATCTACCGCGTTGATCAGGTACAGTTGTTGACATTGTTATCCCAGCCTTTCGATTATGGTGTTCATTTTCGTTTTATCTTTCCTATCATCGGTTTCGATTCCACTTGATACATCTATTCCATCTGGATGGTAGCTTATCAATTCTTGAACATTATCTGGCTTTACTCCACCTGCTACAAATAAAGGCACCCTTTGCTCAGCCGCTTCAGCCTGATATGACGGGATAGAATCCCAATCAAATCGTTTTCCGGTTCCTCCCCATTGTCCAGGTAGTTTGGTGTCAACGATATATCCATCAGCGATACCTTCGTACCGTTTCATTTCATCTAGAGATCTTTTGCCATGATGAATCACTTTCCAAATCGTTTTCCCTGTCATTTGTTTAATCTTGGCCGCGAAAGCTGGTGTTTCATTACCATGGAGTTGGAGAATATCAAGCGGTACTTCACTTACCGTTTGCGCTAACTCTTCTAATTCCGGGTTCACAAACACCCCTACAATTTTCGTATCATTCAGCGGTGGATAATCACTTAACCAACCTTTAACTTGTTCATCCGTAACGCGACGTACGCTATTTGCAAAAATAAATCCTGCATATGGGACACCGCTCACTCTTACGCTCTCCCAATCCTCTAACGAGCGATTACCGCACAGCTTAAGTTCAGGCTTTCTCATGAACTGTTTCACCAAACAAATGCTTAATTCCCTTTTCATAAGTACCATCTCTCATAAGGGCCTCACCTACTAGTACGGCTTTCGCTCCCGCACTTTTCACGTCTTTAATATCCTCGTAAGTTGATATGCCGCTTTCGCTAATCATCAATGTTGACTGAGGAATATACTGGCTGAGTGAGTGTGTTTGTTTAGTAGACGTTTCAAATGTTGCGAGATTCCGATTGTTAATTCCTATGACTTCTGGAGTAAAGTGATCAGTAAGCGCTTCAAGCTCTTCTTTGGAATGTACTTCAACAAGGCATTCTAATCCTAAATTTGAAGCATAATCATAAAATTCCTTGGTCTTTGTTGCGCCAAGCGCTCGCACAATTAATAGAATAGCATCTGCACCAATACGTTTACTCTCTTCAATTTGTCTTTTATCAATAATAAAGTCTTTCCGTAAAACCGGTAAAGACACGTGCTTTTTAACTTCTATTAGGAAGGAATTTGCCCCCATAAAGAATGACTCATCCGTTAAAACAGAAATGGCATCCGCTCCTGCTTTTTCATAAGCTTTAGCTACTTCTACAGGATCAAAGTTGGCGTTGATAATACCTTTTGAAGGAGAGGCTTTTTTCACTTCTGCAATCAATCCTAATTCATGGGTTGGCTTACGCAAACTTCCTACAAATGAAACATTTGTCACTTTTTCATCATCCGGCATAATAAACCGTTCCATCTCTTCGTGCTTCACTTTAATAATTTGATCAAGCATGAACATTCAACTCCTTGTTTGCGCTTAATGCATTTAGTTGCTTTCGACCAGTTCCATTCGTAATGGCTTCTTTAGCCATCTGCACACCTTCTTTAATAGTTGCACACGCTCCTGCAAGGTAGAGAGCTGCTCCAGCATTATAGAGAACAATTCCAGTGCTAGCTTCATTTCCTTCATCGTTAAAAATTCGTTCAATTAAACTCGCACTTTCTTTTGAAGTGTTGACCACTAAATCCTGAGCGTTACCTGTTGATAGACCAACTTCTTCAGGTGTGTGGCGATAAGTCATGATCTCACCATTTCTTAATTCGACAAAATCAGTGTAAGTTGAAATAGAACACTCATCGATTCCTTCCCCACCAGTCACCAGTAAAGCGCGTTTTGTTCCTAGACGCTTTAATGCTTTCGCCATTTTCAATGCTTTGTCATGACTATAAACACCAATTAGCTGTGACTGACTACCGGCTGGATTTGCTAGCGGCCCCAGGCTATTAAAAACCGTTCTAAAACCAATCGCTTTTCGAGCACTTACAGCGTGCTTCATAGCTACATGGTAATTCGGAGCAAATAGGAAACACATGTTTCTTTCCTTCAGAGTTGCAACAGCTTCGCTACGACTTGATTGTGTAGGGATACCGAGCTCATCAAGAACATCTGCGCTACCACTCTTAGAGGAAACAGCTTTATTACCGTGTTTCGCAACTTTGACACCCAGACTAGATACGAGTATGGCTGAAGCAGTTGAAATATTGAAGGTAGAGTGGCCGTCCCCTCCTGTACCACAAGTATCGATTAGCGGCAGTCCGCCATGATCAAGCTGAACAACATGGTTTCGAAGGGAGCGAACAAACCCAGTCAATTCATCAACCGTTTCTCCCCTCATTTGGAGAATGGTTAGGAAGCTAGCAATTTGTGCATCATTCGCTCTTCCTTCCATAATAACATCCATGACCTGTTCTGCTATGGATTCAGCCAGCGTGTGCCCCTCCATCATTCTGCTTAATTGTTCTTTAAACATTTAGCTGCTCCTCCTTTTTGTCGAAAATGGCTTCCGCTACCTGAATCGCTTTAATAAGAGCACTCGCCTTATTTCGCGTCTCTTCCCATTCGCTCTCAGGTACGGAATCAGCTACGATCCCTGCTCCTGCTTGCACGTATGCTGTACCGTCTTTGATCACCATTGTTCGAATGGCGATACATGAATCAACATTGCCATCAAATCCTATATATCCAATAGCTCCTGAATAAATGGATCGCGAAGTTGGTTCAAGCTCGTTCAATATTTGCATCGCCCTTACTTTTGGCGCACCAGAAACTGTACCTGCAGGAAAGGAGGCTACTACCGCATCTAAACTAGTAAATCGAGGTGCCAAAACACCTGTTACTTTAGAAATAATGTGCATCACATGAGAGAAGCGTCCAATGTCCATTAACTGTGGTACTGAAACACTTCCGTATTCCGCTACTCTCCCAACGTCATTTCTTGCAAGATCGACGAGCATATAGTGTTCTGCTCGTTCCTTCTCATCTTCAAGCAACTCTTCAGCGAGCTCATTATCTTCTTGAGCTGTTTTTCCACGTTTTCTCGTCCCTGCTATTGGATCGATCTCAATTTTCCCATCTTGTACCTGAACTAATTTCTCAGGTGAACTACCGATGATTTCTACATCGTTCATTTTTAAATAAAACATATATGGTGATGGGTTAATAACTCGGAGAACTCGATAAAGATCTAATCCTCCAATGGTGACATCTTTTTCAAACCTTTGAGATAATACCGCCTGGAAGACATCCCCTTCTTCAATATAAGATTTTATTTTATTAACATCATTTAAAAATTGCTGCTTTTCATAGTTCGATTTAATTTCAGAGAAATCCACCTCATGTGAAGCATCTTCAGGAAGAAGCATCACTTCACCTTGATTAGGCTTTGATGCAAGAGAGACAAGTTCTTCCATAATCGAAAAAGCATCGGTATAAACTCGTTCAACATCTAAAGCCTCTTTTACCCTGGCGTGATGACAAACTGTTAATCGCTTTAAATGATGATCATAGATTAATAAATTCTCACAAACCATAAAATGAACTAACGGCATATCTTCGTCCCGGTCAGGATGAACTGGAATCTTGTCAAATTGACTAACGGCATCATAGCCAATATAGCCAACAGCTCCACCATAAAAAGGGAAGTCGTGATCTGGTAGCTTAGGATTTAAATATTCAAATAGCGCTTTTACTCCTGACTGGAAATCATTTTGTTGAAGGATTCTATTCCCATCCACATCATTAACAGAGAAAACACCTTTTTGTTCAACCAGGGAATAGACTGGATCTACTCCTATAAATGAATAGCGTGACCAGCTTGACTCTTGATCACTACTCTCTAATAGAAAGCTTGCTCGTTTACCTATATTTTGAAAAATCTGAATGGGTGTTGTCGTATCAAGGAAATACGACTTCATTAATGGGATCATCCCGTAAGTTTCGGAATCCCTTTGAAAAGAAGAATAATTTGAAGTCAACTTTCTCACCTCTCCATTGTTAGTCATGGAGAATGGAAAAGCTGAGTAATCCGAGGATAAAAATGTGGTATAACAAAGAACAGACTGCAATTGTCTGAATGTTACCAATATCGAAAAAGGGTATAATAAAGAGGCTGGGACAAAACC
>NZ_JBITPM010000013.1:0-34359 GCF_050467905.1 Pseudalkalibacillus sp. NRS-1564
TCGTTCAGTTTTCAAAGATCAATTTGTTTCTTTCAATATCGATTTCAGCGACTTTATTAATATACCATATTAACTCCGTCAGCGTCAATAACTTTTTTGAAATTCTTTTCGGCGTCAACCGCGTTGTTGCGGCGACTTATATAACTATATCAGGGTTAACTCTGTTACGCAACCCCTTTTTCAAAAGTTATTTCAGAAAAACAAAAAAAGGACTCTTTTAGTTACATGAGTCCTTTTCATTCAACCTATCAAAATCAGTTCAATTGCAGCCAGAGCTATAAGGCCAGGAACGCCTAGAAAACCGGTGATCACTGCTGTCCCGGGATTAATAGGAACATGGAGGTCAAATGGAGTGCCGAATGTATTGAGAAAGAATAGAAGTAATGCACCGATTGCTAACTTGATTAACCCCTGCCCAATCCAACGCATCGGCTTCAGTGGTGCCCCCACAAAAAGAAGCAAAACAATACTGAAGACAAATAAGCCAATAATAAGTTTAGGATCCATAATAGGCCTCCGCTCTTTTTTCAGAATTACTAAAGCATATGTCTGTCCAAATAAAAAAGAACGGGAGGTTTATCCCATTCTTATCTTTCTTCGTTTTGCTTCTTTTAATAGAAAGAAGTATTTTGCTTCATCCACTTTAAGCTTCGCAAGAACGGCTCCAGAAGGCTCAACACTGCGCTCTACGATTTCTTTTTGATTGTTCCATACATCTTTTAATTCGTATAGCGTCTGAATCAAACGCTCATCAGCGTCTTTCCGCAAATAGCCTTTACGTTTGAAGAACATTTGCTTCCCTCCTGATGCTACAATTCACGACGTCCTTCCATTGCTTTTGAAAGGGTGACTTCATCAGCATACTCAAGATCGCCCCCAACAGGGAGACCATGAGCAATACGAGTAATACGAATACCTGTAGGCTTAACCAGGCGAGCAATATACATCGCTGTTGCTTCTCCTTCAATCGTCGGGTCCGTCGCTAGTATAATTTCTGTTACCTTATCATCCTGCAGACGTTTCAATAACTCTGGTACCTTGATATCTTCAGGCCCAATACCTTCAACAGGAGAAATAGCACCATGAAGAACATGGTATAAACCTGTGTAGTCTTTCATTTTTTCGATAGCAATAACATCTTTAGCATCTTGAACGACACAGATAATCGTCTCATCGCGATGGCTATCTGAACAAATACGACAAGGATCGGTGTCTGTAATGTGATTACACACAGAACAATAAGTTAACTGACGCTTTGCATTAACTAACGCTTTTCCGAAATCAAGGACATCATCATCATTCATTTCAAGAACGAAAAAAGCCAGGCGGACCGCCGTTTTTGGTCCGATTCCCGGCAATTTCATAAAACTGTCGATCAGTTTTGATATTGGTTCAGGATAATGCACCTGCGTACCCCCTAAAACATTCCTGGCATATTAAGACCCTGTGTAAATTTGCCCATGTCTTTGTTTACCAATTCATCTACATTACGTAGTGCATCATTCGTTGCAGCAAGCACAAGGTCTTGTAGCATGTCGATATCATCTGGATCTACGACCTCTTCTTTTACAATTACTTCAAGGATTTCTTTATGACCATTCGCTTTAACTAGAACCATACCGCCGCCAGCTGTACCTTCAACGATTTTATCCTTTAGTTCTTCTTGAGCTTTCGCCATATCCTTTTGCATTTTTTGCATTTGTTTCATCATGTTATTCATGTTTCCTCCGCCACCCATGCCACGTTTCATAAAAAAATTCCTCCTTAGTTATTGTTCATTTTTATGTTTGAATATCTAATAAATCATCGCCGACAAGACGTCTTGCTTCAGCGATCAATGGATCTTCCGCCGGTTCAGCCCCTTTTTGATCAGGTTCTGGTTCATCTCTTGTTTTCAAGAATTCTGTGCGAATTTCCTTCCATTCTTGTTCCACAATTGCAACCATTTCTAACTGTTTACCAAGCGTTCGTGCTAATACTTGTTCAAGCGTTCCACGAATGTTGTCCTTCATTGCCATCTGGCAATGCATGTCATACTGAAAAGATAAAAGAAAGGTGTTGTCTGTAGCGGCCACCGGCTCACTATCTTTCAACCATGCATGTGCTGAGACTTTTTCCTGACGAACGTTCTCCATCACTTCTCCCCACACGCTTTTTACTTTCATTAAATCTTGCTTAGTAGCTTTCTTCAGCATCTCTTTTATTCTACCATGAGATACGCCGGATTTCTGTCTGGAAGGTTTAAATTGTTTCTTCTGTTTTGGTTCAGAACCTTCTTCTTGTTGCTTAACCGTAACGCCTTGTTCCTTGAGCGTTTTCAACTCATTTTCTAGCTTTTGAATACGATCAAGTAGTTCATTTTGGTCTTCTCCACCTTGTATAGGCTGACTACTCGTCTCTTCCTGGCAGATTTGAACAAGCGCTAATTCCAGAAAGATTCGTGGATGGTTCGTCCACTTCATTTCTTGCTGCGATCGATTCAATGTCTCAATAACAGTATAAATCCATTCTTTCCGAGAACGATCTCCCAAGTGCTGAAACGTTTCGTCGATTTTTACCCGTTCAACTACTTCTTCAAGCTGAGGCGCGGTTTGATATAGCAGTAAATCTCGGTAGTAATAAATTAAGTCTTCTAGAAAACGAGCAGCATCCTTCCCGTGATCCATTAATTCTTCTACTGCGTTCAAAGCTTCTGCCACATCTTTATTGTAGAAAGCCATCGCAATTTTCGAGATCATTTTTTGGGACACGCTTCCTGTTACTGCAAGCACATCATCTAATACAACTTCAGCCTCACTATATGAGATTGCCTGATCAAGAATACTTAACGCATCTCGCATCCCACCATCTGCTGCTCGAGCAACTTGATAAAGCGCATCTTCTTCTACCTCTATATCCTGCGCTTTAATAATTGTTTGTAACCGTCCAACGATGTCCTGCGCCGTAATTCTTCTCATATCAAAACGCTGACACCTGGAAATGATGGTTAATGGAATTTTATGCGGCTCAGTGGTCGCAAGAATAAATACTACATGCTTTGGTGGCTCTTCTAACGTTTTCAGAAGGGCATTGAACGCTCCAGTTGAAAGCATGTGAACCTCATCTATGATATACACCTTATAAGAAACAGAACTCGGCGCATACTTTACTTTATCGCGAATATCACGGATGTCATCAACACCTGTGTTAGAGGCAGCATCAATTTCAATAACATCTGAAATCGAACCATCCGTAATCCCGAGACATGCTGAACATTCATTACATGGTTCAGCAACAGGTGCCTTCTCGCAGTTAATGGCCTTCGCAATAATTTTCGCAGCACTCGTTTTTCCCGTTCCTCGAGGTCCTGTAAACAAATAGGCGTGAGAGATTTTTTGCTGCATGAGTGCGTTTTGAATTGTTCTTGTTACATGCCCTTGACCAACCACATCTTCAAACGTTTGCGGTCGCCAAACGCGGTATAGCGCTTGATAACTCATTCGCCTACTCTCCTCCTAACCTCTTCATACATTTCTATTATACCGTTTCACCGCTTCTAATTCAAAAGACAATCAGATAAAACGATACTAAAAAACTCACCCTATTAAAAGAGTGAGTTTGAGCATTTAAATTAAGTAAACCGTGCACCTTCCTTTGATAAAGCAACCACAGGCGTTACCTGAACAGTTAGCTCGATCCGGGCACTCCCGCGGCACACAGAGGGTACCTACTTACTGCTGCTTCCTTCCGGACCTGACAGGGTTCATAGGACTCTGTTGCGCAGGACCCGAATGTCAACACCACTTATTCAGGGCAGACCCCGCAGTAGCTAAACCTCGGGAAGGGATTCAGTCTCGCTGTAGCGGATTGCGAGTACAGGGCACCGCTAATTCCCCACCTAGCACGGCAAATTTGATAACATTGTTGTGCACTCGAATGGTGCAAGATAAAGTATATCGTATTTCGACCAATTTAGCAACAGGTCTACTACACCGATAAATGCAACTGGCGGAGGCGAGAGGATTTGAACCCCCGCGACGCGTGAACGTCCTAACTGATTTCGAGTCAGCCCCCTTCAGCCAGACTTGGGTACGCCTCCATCTAACGTTGTCTCTTTGACAAAAAAACTATATCACGTCTCTTTCTGATTTTCAATGATTGACGATCGCTGCTTTTCTTCTTTTCGTTTTCGTCTTAAGTCACGAAAAAAAGCTGATAACATGGTTCCACATTCCTCTTCACAAACACCTGGCGTTACAGCTGCTTGATGATTAAAACGTGGATCCTCCAATAAATTCATTAATGTCCCAGCACATCCACCCTTTGGATCGTAGGCACCAAAGACCACACGCTCTACTCTAGAAAGAACAATCGCTCCACTACACATAGCGCAAGGCTCAAGGGTTACGTATAACGTGCAGTCAGTTAAGCGCCAAGACCCCACTTTACGACATGCTTCATCAATCGCAAGCAACTCTGCATGTGCTACAGATCGTTGTTCTGTTTCTCTAAGGTTATATGCAGAGGCAATCACTTCATTATCTTTTACAATGACTGCGCCTATGGGTACTTCACCTATGATTGAAGCTTTCTGTGCTTCCGTCATAGCAAGTCGCATAAACTGCTCATCTTTTTCAATTTGGTCCTGCATTCATTTCCATCCTTTACAGTCGTTTTATCTATTAATCGTTTGGGTAAACTACATATTATTCCAATTCATTTAAAGGAGAGGAGTTCATATGGGTAAGAAACACATTGAACATAGCCATCAAACTACTTCTGCCGCTCTTTTATTAATTGATGTGATCAATACAATGGATTTCGAAGATGCTGAACTTCTTGCTAGATACACAGAGAAAACAGCAGACAATATACAATCTTTAAAAAAAGAAGCGAAAGCAAAAGGGATGCCTGTTATCTATGTTAATGATAATTACGGCTTATGGCAATCTGACTTCAAAAAGGTCATCAACTATGCAGCCGAAGCAAATGGTCAACATCTTGTGGATCGCCTTGAGCCAGAAGACGATGATTATACTGTTGTGAAACCGAAGCATTCTGGCTTTTTCTCAACCCCACTCTCAACGTTGCTCAAATTCTTGAACGTCAACACACTTATTCTAACTGGTTTTGCAGGAAACATTTGTGTGCTCTTTACTGCGAATGATGCTTATATGAGGGAATACGATCTTTATATACCATCTGATTGCTGTGCCTCTAACGTTAAGGAGGATAATGACTATGCCCTCCGCTTAATGGAAGGAAACTTAAAAGCCATTACACAAGCTTCAACTGAATTGGATATTGACAACCTTATTGAAAAAGCGAATCAGCGAAATACAACAACAGCTTATGAAGGATAACAAAATCCCCTCTTCCATAGAAGAGGGGTCATTTGTTATGAGCTTGTTTGGAAATAAGCCGGTCTTTGTTCAAAAGCAGCATTTAAATACGTAACCATTAATTTATCATCGAAAAGCTTGCTACCTTTACGAAGACTCTGACAGTAGCCGTCTCTAAACTCAAGACGATCGATTAAAAACGAATTGCCGAATCCGCTATTTACTGTAACTTCAATCACACGTTCTTTAGCCGCAAAGGCAAGGGTCGTATCATTGATCTGGAAGCGAACTTCTTCAAGATATTTTGAATGGTAAAGACAGGTCATGCAGCGAACAACTTCATAATATCCCCCGTCAGTTGTCACACGCTCTGTTTTATATCGCTTTAAATCAGAATCGATGTACATCATCACATCCTGGACCTTTTTTGTCGAAATCGCCAGTTGGACGCTAGTATCCAAAGACTGATAGAAGCGTTTCTTAATACCAACCTTATAAAACACGAGACCCATACACCATATAACAAGGAGAACTGGTAACAAAATGGTCAGAACTTCCTTTTCGAAAATCGTCCAATCATAATACCAGATTAGAAAAAGAATGCTCACCGAAAAAAGGGTGCCAGCAAAAAAAGTCTGTGGTCGATAATCGCGGAAGTCTTTTTCTGCTGTAGCAAGTTCCGCTTTCAGCCATTCCAATTCATATAAATCAAAGCGCTGAAGCTCTTTTTGTTGCCAGGCTGCGTCTCTCATCCAGCCTTCTGAACGCTTATGATGCAAAAAACCTTTAAAAAAATTATGTAGATGTGAATTCGTCTCCATCTTCCGCTCAATCGTTTGCCTGAAAGCACGATCATATTGCCGAGCAATCGCGCTCATACCTTGAGCAATGATGAGAAGGATAAGCAATAATAAGAAAAGCTGTCCCCACGGATTATCTGAGAAAACAGATTTTATACCATCAACCACGGGAGAAAGCTCTGATTTAAGATTGATGCCAACAGCACGAAATAGTTCTGCCAAAGTCCCTTTCCAATCGTCCAACTTGAAAGCCTCCCAACTCTCCATACTATTTCTATCATATCACCTTTACGTTGCTTTAGCTTGCATTTTTTAACAATGAGCATTACTCATTCGGAGGTTTGATTAACCAGTTTATTTTCACATACACGGGGAGATTCGTTAATTTAACTTGAATCATTTCAGACCGTTCATAAAACCCACGGTCAATCTTAAACGTCAATCGATCTTCTTCATCCCCAAGTAATCTCAAGTGACGTTTCTCATTCCTCTCATTGACGGCTTCTATCAAGATCTGGTCTTTATACAACAAATTTAAGGAAAGACCTTCCGTAGCAATTTGATTCACTAGTAAGTGAAATGTAACTCCATGATCATCATAATAGAGAGTCTCCTTAACAATTTCAGCACCACACATCTTAGTGATAGGTTCATCTACTCGATGCGTGTAAGTCGATTCTTTAATCTGCTTATAAATTTCATATTGATTCGGATCAACTTCGAAAATAATTTCCTTTGAAGATGCGCCAATCAGCCCATAGAATTGGATGGCTTCCGGTAGCTCGGTTCCACTTGGAAAAGATACTGAGTATTGACCGCTGATCTCTTCTACTATTAGCGGCACTATCTCTGTTTCATTGGTTGAGATCTTCAAATCCATTTCAACGATTTTTGAAAGAGGAGAATTGCTATTTAGTATGAGACGACTATCAGAGGGCGTCTTCTCCCATTGAGTAACAGTGACAATTGTTTCTACAAATTTCTTTGTTTCATTTATTTGTCTTATGATCTTTTCTTCCTTTTCGTACTCATAAGACACAGGCACTTCAACGGTAGCAGATCGCTTTCCACTTACAATTGCTTTTAGTGCTCCATTTCATTTTTGAAGAGGCTCGTTTGTCTCAGAATGAGTAACAGCTTGAAACGTTCCTTTCATATAATAGTCATCTTCAAACAGTACACCTTCACCTGTTTCAACGAGTTCCAATACAGATGCTTTATCCGAACCATCTTCCATCACAAGTTGATCAATTTTAAGGAGATCTTCTCTATCTCTTGTTATGACAAACTTACTATCCGACACATCAACATGATAGAAAACAAAGACATTGTGTCGAGAGTACCAGAAGCTATCCACGTTTATTTTAAAATCTTTTGGTAGTGAAGGACCTTCATATGCTTGATAATCTCCTGACTTTATTGCTAGTTCAAGTCCAGGAGTGGTGCTTTTAAAGTAAGGGACGATATCATCAGCCTTTTCCACAGTTAAAACGTCATCGAAAATCTTCTTTTCCTTTCCGATAAATGTAAACGTGATAAAAGCTGCTCCTAAAAGAACAATGAGCATAAACCATTTACGCTTCCCCATCATCAGCTCACTCATTTCCAGTGAATCGTTCGTTACTCTTTCGCTAAATGGATTGGTGTTTCCTTTTATGAAGTTGGCTTTATAAATAATAGGGTTGAAGTAAAAAAGAAGGAAATGAATAATGAAGAAAATAGAGGGTAAAAAGAACAAAATAAAAAACCCTTATCTCATAAGGATTTAAGTGGTGGCCCCGAGAGGAATCGAACCTCCGACACACGGTTTAGGAAACCGTTACATCTTACTAGATTGAAATGCAATATATTACAGAATGCTGTAATAGCGGTGATTTTTTGTTCTTCTTATTAGTCTCAATTATTATGTGATTGCACATTATTTAACAGTTTGTGCCCATTGTGGTCCCAAGATTTGCACTAAGCAGGATCGGAATGCTCTGATTTTCTAAGTATCTCCGAAGAGAAATTAGGCCACGTCTTCCATCAATAAACTGGATAGTATTCTATGCTTATTTTTGCAGGGTTCGAAAGCCACTCTAAACCCTTTCAGCAAGAATGATTATTATGTAAATATAACTGTTAATAATATTTACTTTTAGAAATTTCTGGCATATAATCAATTTGTACTAATCCCGCTCGGTTAGTACAGTCACTATTATTTTCTTTCAATGAAAACTATACAATCGATAACTTATTAAAAATTCTCGATGCATTAGACATCGAACTTACTATGCAAGCTAAAAATAAAAAACTAACTAGGTACAACACACAACACGAATTAAGGAACAGCCGCGTATTTTAGTTTAAATTAGAACTCAATAGGGAGTCTGAACTGTGAAAAAAGTTAACTTGAAGAAAACTAACTCGAAATCAAAAATCAACATTTCTAAATCTCAACCTCCTTTAGTTGAAGAAAATAGAAATACTGATCCCAATCCTTACTTTTGCACGTAGTTATTGAAAAAGAACGTCACACTCAAACCGCCTTTGGAATCCTGATATTTTGCTGGTTTTTAACTTTCTCAGCTTCAATTCCTTTGATATTTTCCCCTGATCACACTTCTGGGCCATTTCTATTTTTCGGTTCGATAACCTTTTTCGTACATTTGTACGTGAAAATCCAAAGACAAAAATTAGCTGATCTTCAAGCTGAATATGATCGCTTGGCTCCATTGCGAAAGTATTATTTCTAAACAACGCGGGAAGAGAACATATGGTATGTGAGTAATGAGCGGGAAGTTGTTCAACATCGCCAAGGATACTACATCTAAATCTTTTCGATTCAGGGAGAGTAATTAACAATTAGTGCTGAAAGGAGATAATAATGGGTGATTCTGATTTTAAAACCAAACAAGCTGATCGTTTTCAATCACTTGGAGAAGAAATTATTTCAATTTTAATTAAAGAAACTGGTACTAAGATCGTTAGGTCGATAAGTGAGTTTTTTTCTAATCCAAGCGAAAGAGTCCTCATACACAAGCAAGCAAAAGACGCGATTAATAACCCTTCTTCTTATAATAGAAAAGAGTTAGAGGATTTAGAAAAAGCCATTACCTACTTTATAAAAATGAATATTAAATCGACTCCATCTCCAGCTTTATCTATCGTCCCGGTCTATGGCTTGCTGAGATTTAGTACAAATTTATACGAATCTCACTCTTTAGAAACCCTCGAGAAAAAATTGCGCGCTGCCATCCATTTAAGAGATTACACGGAATACGTAAACCTATACAAATCAAAGACATTTAAATCATCCTATTTCGAACATCATCCAAAACTTATGGAAGAATTTCAAATTCGGTGCGAAAATGACAGTGTTCCTTCGTTTTTAGCAAGATTGAAATTTTACTACATTGATGACATTCCACATCAATTTTTTCTAAAGCATCGGAAAGATGAAGACTATCCAGAGAATTACCCAGAAAATTTTTTGAAAATGCTTGATGATCGAACGCGTTATGAAAGAATATTATTAGAAAAATATTGAAAGCTTAAAACATAAAAAAGGCACAGTTGTCTAAAGTCAACTGTACCTTTTTCTTTTGCAGGAAGATTAACCATATTCATTCGTTAAATGTTCGAGTCTAATTCTTTATAAATATAACTAATAGCCATTGGCCTTTGACAGTGATGAGTGTGATAATAGCTGATTTTTTACACAAACACCTAACTTATATATTAAGTTTTTTCATAGGTATCGGAACCGGTTAAGAAATTGGCGTTTCTTTTATCTAACCTTTAGGGTTTATCGCTCACAAGCCCAATTATCTTTATCCCGATCGTGTTTTGATTCATAAGCTGGGTGATCGGCTCCTACCCCATTCGGATAAGCTTTTCTTAGCTCTGTACAGTTCTGATATGATTCTACTGTTGTTGTAGCCGGGGCTGACTCTGCTGCTTTCTTCTCAGCCTCTGCTGCTGCTTTCTTCTCAGCTTCTTCTGCCGCTTTCTTTTCTTGATTCTCTTTTTCACTAGCGACTTCTGTATTTTGTTTAACTTGCGCAGTTTCTTCAACTGGCTCAGACAAAACTATTGCAATAACTAAACTAAAAATAATTCCTAATGAAGTCAGTAATCCAGGTTTAGATAAAGTTAATTTCCCTTTTCTTTTTTGTGAACTTTGATATAAACCGAATGAAACAATAATGAATCCTATAAACGCATATGGAGTAATGATACACATCATTAATGAAAACAAAATAGCTACAATACTTAACAGCCAACGTAATATTCTCAACTTGCACCTCGCTTAATTCAATATTTTTTGTTTTTCTTGTTGAAATTCCTCTTCCGTTAATATGCCTTTATCTTTTAATTTACCTATGTGCTCCAACTGTTTATATTTATCAGTTGTATCCGGATTATTTGATTTGAAGTTTGACCTTTCTTTTGATACAGGCTGATTTCTTGACTGAGCTATTTTTGCATTTACAACACTTAAAAAAGATTTAAAGTTTCCGTCATCAATAATATCGTCAAATTTTTTCCTGCCTCTTCCGTAGTCAATGTAAAGCTCTTTTGAAGTAAATCCATCTCTCGCAAGCGAAATGCCTTTCATTTTGGAATAATCAAATTCTTCAATAAATTGATTGTTGCCTCTCACAAAAGCAAAAAAAACTTTTACTTCTGTAGCAAACAGCATACCCTTAATTTCTCTTTTTTTAGTTTTATCGTATTCAGCTTGAATGACACCTAAAACATTTTCATCATCTGCTATAAGGTGCCTTTCTACATATTCAAAAATTTCTTTGTGTGCAGCATAAGTTATTTTGTTACCCATACTTGGATCAGGGCCAAAAAAACGTCCAATTGACTTTAGCTCAACTGCTTTTTTTCTCTCTTTTTCTATTCGTTTTTGTTCTCTTTTTCGATCTTGCTCTTCTTTGAAACGTTTTGCTTCTTCTTCTCGCTTTCTTTTCTTCTCTTGTTGGACTGCTTCTCTATTTGCCTTTTCTTCCGGAGTAAGTTCGGTTTGGCCTACGATTTTTTTCCAAAAGCTCATCCTGTAACCCCCTAATTTAATTTTGCCACCCCATTCAAATAGCATATACCTATTACAAAATGACCAAATTAATACATTAAAAGACTAGGAAAAAAGAGTAATTGCAAATTAATAATTCTAAGTAATAATCAAGTCCAACCTAACAATCAACCATATTATACCATACTAGTAACCTTCTGGAGTCTAGGATTTAACTTTAAAAAAGATGATTATCTTTTTTTAAAACTATTGTTTTTTTATAATCCAATAGAATATAATTCTGGCACTTTAACTTATTACTATTCATCAAGGAGGTAGCTACTATGTCTATAACAAAAAAATAGTAAATAACTTTTTCAAAACTATTGTTTTTTCAATAAACAGTGGAATATAATCCTAGCACTTTGAAATGTTACACAAAAATTAGGGGGATACTATTATGAAAACAACGATCAGAACTACTCTTACAGCAAAGGAAGCTGCACAATACATAGGAATTAGTTACTGGCATTTATTAGATTTAGCTAAAAAGAAGCAGATACCTCACATAAGAGCAGGTAAAAGAGTGCTCTTTAGAGTTAATAGTCTTGAGGATTGGATGAATGATCAAGAAAGAACTTCAGTTGATATTGAAGAAGATAGCGCATATGGAAATCTTAGGAGAATAGAAATATGAGAAGCGATACTGAACCAATGGTAATACCACTATGGTTGCATAACTGTATACACTCTTGTGAGGATTACCAAATATGCAGATCGCTAATTGAAAAGTTTAGTCAGAGTCTATCAGAGGAGGTATTAATTAATGGTAATGCCGGTATTGAAAACAATTAAAGTCACTAAAAAAAGAGTAGTTAAAGGAACGCCATATATAAAACAACTTACTTTCTTTGAAAGCACCCCAGAGGATAAAAACGCTAATTAGGTATAAAACCGAATCGCTCTGTCAATTACTATTACAAACTTATAACTGACTGGAGCGATAGCGGATGGTGAATTTAAGAGTGGTTAAAGTCTCATATAGTGAAGAGTTACCCAATGAATCAAGCCAATGGTTAAATCACTTAATAGAGGGAGCTTTAATTGAAAAATTGAATATAAGTCCTGAACTTAAGGGTCAATTACTAAGAGCCTTAGATAATAATAAATATAGAAGAGAGATATATGATGATAAAGAGAAATATAATGATCGCTAAAAATAAATTCGTAGTTATGTACACGAGAGTAAGTTCTGATAATCAAAATAAAGAGATGCAAATTGCTTCTGCAAATACATACTTATCGCAATATAATCCAAAGTTAATACAATCTATTCACGACGATGGTGTCTCTGCAACAAAAAACTCACTAGAGAACCGACCGGGTATTTCAGAATTACTAGAATTAGTAAAGAACAACAAGGTTGACACCATTATCGTCTATCATAGAGATCGTATCGCAAGAAATACATTTGAGTACATACAGGTTGTTAAAGTACTAATTAAATTTGGTGTTAATGTTATTTTCACTGCTTCAAATCACCCGCCGTTTACGCATTCAGTACAAAATGAGAGTATCTTTGCATTAATGTCTCAAGTAGAAGGAGAAAACATCGGGAAAAGAACTTCTGATTCTAGAAAACAATATCCACCAAGAATCTATGGTTATACCAAATTGCAAGAGGAAAACTCGAAAAAATACATACCTGATATGCATAAAGCTAAGATAGTTACTTCACTTTTTGAAGACTGTATTAGTGTTAAGAGTAAAGACGATTTATATAATCTATTACTTAAATACAAAAAAATTACTAAAAGACCAATTGAGACAGTTTTCAGAATGCTATTTAATCCATTTTATGCTGGTTATTACAAAAGCCAAACGAATTACGTTCCCTTGCCTCACGTTCAAGAAATTATTAGTTTTGAATTTTTCCTAAGAGTTCAAGATACTATTGAACCTTACGGAAATTTACTTACTGAAACTGAGGCTGATCACTTCTCGAACAAGGTAGTTTCCCCTATCTGCGCGATATGTAATAAAAAATTGCAATATAGTATTTCGAAAGACCGAATTGGAAGTTTTTCTTGTACCGATCATAAAAAACTGATTATTTTGGCTGAAGAACTTAACCATCAAGTAAAGAACATCCTTGAAGAGACATTACAAAGATGCCAACGTGATGTGATTGAAAACATTATTAGTACCAGTTTACTGAAAATAGAAAAGCATTTGAGTAAAGAAGCACTTTCTTTAAATAAAAAAATTAGTAAACTTAAATACTCCTACTGTTTAAATGCCCATAACGAAAAGTCTCAAGTGGAATTAAAAGAGATAATAAATCTAGAAAATGAGGCAATGTCTGTGAATATTGAACTTGATAATATCAAGCAACAGAAGTATAGGATTCAAGAAGTAATTAATAACCTAAACTTATCAAACCATCTAGAAATTAATACTGATAAATATTTCTCTCTAATAAAATCGATAATTAAAAACATCTATATTGGAACCACCGACATAACATTTGAACTTTATTTCAAAGAATTATGGGAGGAAGAAAATTGTGGTTGAAAAAAGGAAAGGGATTGGATATTTAAGAAAATCTGATCATAAGCAAAATGGGAATAACTCTTTTGAAATTCAAAAAAGGGAAATTCTTAATAAAGCTGAAGAAGAGGGTTACGAAATAATTCTTTGGTGTGTGGATAAAGCTGTAAGTGCCTATAGTACTTCAGCCGGTCAAAGGAAGGGTTTAAAGGAAGCAATGAATAACATTTTAAAGGATGAAGCAGAGGCTATTTTCTTTTACGAAGAAAGTAGAATCGATCGATCTATTGAAAGTTTCGTCAAAGATGTGTACCTTCCTTTAAAAAATCAAAAACCAAACTGTAAATTTTATTCAACACAAACTAAAGAAGAATGGAATCCTAATGACGTAATGACGATACTTAAGCTTATATTTGCTGGTCAAGAATCAATTATTAAATCCCTAAGGTCAATTGATACTCAGAAGGCTTCATTGTCAAAGAAAATACGCCCTGGAGGTAGAGCCCCCTTTGGTTATACTGCATATGAGCAAAAGTTATATCCCAATGAAGATGCTGTAATTGTACGATTTATTTTCTATTTATCAAGTTGGGGATATAGCAATGAAAAAATAGCATTACTACTAAATAATAGTGATGCTCCTTCCCCTAACAATAAGGGATGGCATAAGAATACAATAGCTAGTATCTTAAATAGAATGGTTTATGCTGGTCATCTCACTTGGAATGTTAGAAAGAAAGGAAATTTTAGTACTGATTCCAAACATCAAAATGAACTATTTCTTGAAAAGAACGTATATGAAGCTATTATCCCCCCAGAAGTATTATCGATCGTAGAGCAGATAAAAAAACTTAAAACAACACCTAAACAATTTGATACGCCTTTTTTATTCAGAGGTATATTAACGTGTGATAAATGCGATGAAAAGTTAACAACTAAGGTTGATACTCCAGCAAAAAGCAAAAATAAATATTTGAAGTATCGGTGCAATCATTGTAAAAAAAAGCATTGAAGTTGACTCTTTACACAAAGTATTAATTAAAAGATTTCAAAAGGATTGGGAAAGCACTTTAGAAGATATGGAGAGGCAATTAACTACTGTCCTGTCTTTATTCATAGAAGAGCTTCATAACAACAGTAAAATTTTAACCAATCATAGAGAAATTATAGTAAGCAATTCTGAAATAAGCAGCAATCAATCAAATGCATATCAATCAGAATATTTTACTGAGGTAATTCAAGATATTGATAATAAAATGACTGAAATTGAGTCAGTCACAAATGAACTAAATTATTGGTTGGAAAATAATGAGAACAGCAACTTGTTTGGAAACTTTACAGATATAGAGATTAATAAGCTAGATACTACTGCAATTAGAGTGCTTTGCTTGTTATTTTTTAATAACGTCGATCTAAACTTATCCGATGGATCTTTGTCAATTGAATACAGATTAACCCCTTTTGCTGCATTAGAGAATCATATGAGTCGAATAACCGAATATGTAAAAGACCTTCAAGGTCATAAAACCGAAACTGCATAAACAGTAAAATTTCGAGATTGATCCTCTATGAAAGAAACCCCTTATATTAAGGGGTTTTAGAGAAATAAATTCGGTAATACGACCTGTACGGTATACCGTGCAGGTCGTATTACCGAATATGTAAATTTTTATTTGTCCATATTACCGAAAATAACAATAGAATTTGTATGAAAACTTGGCTATTGGATATAAATGATCGTATCGAAGTTTCTTAAGGAGGAAATAATCGTGGCAGGAAGTTTAGAAAAACGAGGAGAAGACACTTATCGATTAAGAGTGAGTCAAGGAACTGATGGAAACGGTAAGAGAATACAACATCGGAAAACTATCAAGGCAAAAAGTAAAAGAGAAGCAGAAAAAGAACTCGCGAAGTTCATTACGGAAATAGAAGCCGGAACCTTTATTGAAAGTCCCAAAAAAACCTTTAAAGAATTCGCTGAATTTTGGTTGGACAGTTTTGCAAGGAAGAACTTAAAACAGAGTACAGTTTATGGATATGAGCAAATGTTAATTAATAGGATTTTCCCTACCATTGGACACATTCCTATCGAGAAACTTAAACCATTACACTTACAACAATTTTATTCAAACCTTCAGGATAATGGGATCAGAATGGATGGAAAGCCCGGCGGATTATCTAACCAAACTATAAAACACCATCACAACTGTATTTCTGCGATCCTGCAAGATGCTTTGGAATGGGATGTATTAGCGCAAAATGTTGCTCATAAAGTTACCCCTCCAAAGGTAGCGCAAAAAGAAGCTGACTTTTATACAGAAGAAGAAGCTATCGAAATTCTTAATGCACTTGCTAAGGAAGATTTTAAATATGCCACACTTTATACCTTAGCTTTTACAACTGGTCTACGTAAAGGTGAGCTTTTAGGGCTTGAATGGTCACATATTGATTTCATAGCAAAAGAATTACATATTAAACAAACAAGTTTGTACAACCCTAAAGCTGGTATTTATACTGACATCCCAAAATCAAGGACGTCAATTAGGTCTTTATCCATTTCTGATTCAGAACTTTTGTTATTAAGGAAACTAAAAATCTCTCAAGATAAACAAAAGGAATTACAACAAGAACTATGGATAGAACACAATCGATTATTTACACAATGGAATGGAAAGCCGATGCATCCAAGTACTGTTAACAGTGAGTTTAAAAAATTTTTAAGGAAAAACCAATTTCCCGTGAAATCCTTTCACACTACAAGACACACCAATATTACGTTACTCCTTGCAAATAACGTCGATATTAAAACGGTAATTCATAGAGCTGGTCACGCGGATGGTATTATGACCATTAACAAATACGGTCACGCGCTTAAATCTAAAGATCGAGACGCAGCTATAAAATTAGAGAATATATTTTTAAAGGAGGTTTAATTAAACCTCCTTTAAAAATTCTTATCTTAAATTATTTTCTAATTCCTCGAATGCAAGTCTTGCTGATTGCTTAAAGTCAGGTACACATTCATCATTGCCAATTTCATCTAAGTACTCCATACTTACAAATCTAACTTCACTATGTCTTATTTTTGAGAAGTGGTTCAAAACGTACTCAGGGTTTTCAACAATTCCTAGAAACAATATTCCTGGTATTTTTCTCTCTCTTTCAGCTTTAACTACATATGTTGTTACGGGGATTGGATCTTCTTTAATAAAATCAATCTCAGCAGCAAAATCATTTTTGTAGTTAACTTTAATGCAGTCTTTAATAGTTTGGTCTAATTTCAACTGGCCACAACCAAACTCCCATAGACCTTTCAATTTACTTTTGTGTGATGACCTTTTTGCTATCATCAATCTTTTATCCCTGGTGAAACAGATTGCTGCTGCGTGAACTTCAGCTAGTTTTTCCCTAGGGATATCATCGAACGCTGCTTCAATTGAATCTTTACTATGTTCCCTTATTTGGTTTTCTTCTATTGATTCTATGTATTCTTTTACAATTTCCGATCTATTAACATCTGAAAATACTTTAGATATTAAATCAATGCGAGTAAATTCATCATTTTTCAGTTTCTTTACTTTTTCTGATTCATAGATTTCCTCATAATCAAAGGAATTAGTATTCCAGTTGTTATGGTACCAAACAATTGGATACCTTCTTCCATTCCATATTCCTTTTAATTTTTCAAATCCCACTATTCTTAAATTATCCTCTACTCTATATTTCGGAGTAGAAGTAGTTTCTACTTTACCGCGATTACAATATAGGAGATAAGCTAGTTCGGCACTAATTAATAGCTTGGATTTTTCGGTATGGTTCGTGATTCGAAAGCCCATATCAATATCTGGACCTAGAAAATCTATTCGAGTTGAATCATTTCCACTACGATAAGGATATTCTGGATTTACTGGGAAAACTATATTTCTAGCATCAATGCCTTCATTTAAGTTCCCTCCCCATTTTATATCTGCAATCCATAATGTAGCTTTAAGGAAAAGAACACCCTTTGTACTTTCTTCAAAATTGTGTAACCTAGTAGTTATTGTTTCTATAGCATTAAAAGTATTTGAAGGAGCATTAACCAGTTCCTTTAAATCTCCAATTTTCTTGTATAACAAAATTTCATCTCCAACATACTTCCAAACTTTAACATTCGGATGAAATGTTTGAGCTTCTTTAAGGGTTGCATCATAAAATTGTTTAAATACTGTTGGCCATACTATGAGGTTTTTTGCTTTATAGGCTGTAGAATTTACTAAATCGAAAGAATAAAATAGATACAACCCATTAAAATATTCTTCATTAGTTACTTTTTTAAAGTTTTTCTCTTGGAATTTAGCTTTTATTTGTTCTTTAAGAGATTTAGTAACAACATCTTGTTTATCAAGTACATCCCGGAGGTAATCTTTTTCATCTTTTGAACTTTTGTCAGGCACAGTATCTACCCCTCTCGGTTAAATAACCCTAAAGATACACCTCTTATTTCAACAGCTTTTAATGACACATTAAAATAATCTGCTATTGGCCTTAGCTGAAAAACTCCACCTGATAAATTTTCTTCTGCTTTTTCTATGAATTTGTCTTTGGGCATTAGAAATGAAGCCGCAAATTGATCAGCTTCCTTTTCTTCTGTGCCATAACCGTACCTAAAATAAACCGAGTCAGTATATTCCTCTGTGCTTGACCATAATTCATCTTCGATAATATATCCCATATGCAAAAATAAGTGGCCTAGTTCGTGTGCTATTGAAAACCTATCTCTTTTTTCGTAACCATTTTTCTTTATTTTTATCTCAAAGCTATTTTCAACTTTTTTAATCATTGCCTCTATGCTTTCATTACTCTTAATAACTTCATCAACAAATTGTAACTTTCCCCCTAATAAATTCGGTACATCTTCAACTGGGGTAGGTATATTTAAACCTAATTCTTCACGAATAGTTGAAGCTAGCTCCTCAATATAAATAGAGTTAATCAACTTAACCCCTCCTAGGTTATGGATTTCCAAATAATTGAAAGTAAAAGTATTATTATTGCAAAAATTGTAAGGAAGGTAGTTAGTCTAAAAGTAGCAGCTTTCCTAACTGTAATTACGGATAAAGAAAGAATTTGAACAGCAAAATCGGTCTCCCTTTTTGTAGGGTGGGTAATATTCTGGTTAAAGTAATTTTTATATACACCTTTAACAAAACCTGATGGGGACATATCGTGAATTTCTCCATAGTACAACAAGTTAGAAAAGGAAGAACTATAACTTTCACCTAACCTCTTCTTTGAGGTCTTTAATTGGGGGACAAAAGATAACAATAAGTAAATTAAATTGAAACATAATATTCCTAAGTTAATATAAAGCGCCTAGTTGTGAATTAAGTTAGTTGGTTGCATACCTACGACTATTCTAATTTCTCCAAATAAAATGACACCTGTTAAAGTTAAAAGTGCAGCATTTTTCGTTTCCACAAATTTCAACCAGTCAGCAGTATCTTTGTAAATCATTTGAAGAGTATCAATTACATCTTCTTGAACCATAGTATACAATTCCTCTTTTTTTATTATTCGAATCCTTTATATGCTAAATATACCACAAATTCATCATCCTTAATTATTTTTTATAATATTCCGATAAATATATGTATATGTACTTCTGTTTGTTAAGTTGTTTTTAATTTGGGCCCAAATACGTGCCCAATTATATATTCTAAAAAAAGGCAAAATAAAAAACCCTTATCTTATAAGGATTTAAATGGTGGCCCCGAGAGGAATCGAACCTCCGACCTGCGGTTTAGGAAACCGTTGCTCTATCCCCTGAGCTACGGGGCCGAATGAATAACATTATACATGAAAATACATAAAAGCAAAAGCATCGTGCAACATAATCATCGCGTGATCAAGTGATCACGCGACTGCCGTTCAT
Organism: Pseudalkalibacillus sp. NRS-1564; assembly: GCF_050467905.1. Lineage (NCBI taxonomy): Bacteria > Bacillati > Bacillota > Bacilli > Caryophanales > Fictibacillaceae > Pseudalkalibacillus > Pseudalkalibacillus sp. NRS-1564. Next base: position 19,588 of record NZ_JBITPM010000013.1, read on the forward strand.
TTCCCCAATTCGTTATTCTGTGACCCAGCTTTTCATATAATTCTCATCTTCATATTGCTGAACGTGTTCAATGACCTTAAGTGGTCGGAATGTATCGATCATTACAGCAAGCTCAAGCGTTTCTTTTTTGCCGATGCTTGCCTCAATTTTTCCTGGATGCGGACCGTGTGGGATACCTGAAGGATGAAGGGTAATCGACGCTTCCTCAATACCTTTCCGGCTCATGAAATTCCCCTCAACGTAGTAAAGCACTTCATCACTATCAACGTTGCTATGAAAATAAGGTGCTGGAATGGCGTCTGGATGATAGTCATAGAGCCTTGGCACAAAGGAACAGACGACAAAATTATGACCTTCAAAGGTTTGATGCACTGGTGGCGGCTGATGCACTCGCCCTGTAATCGGCTCAAAGTCGTTGATATTAAACTTCCATGGATAAAGGTAGCCATCCCAGCCGACAACATCAAGCGGATGATGATCGAACATATGGCGGTGCAACCCCCCACGTGTTTTCGTTACTACTTCAAACGATCCTTTTTTATCAAAAGATAGAAGACGATCTGGCCCGTTGAAATCTCGTTCACAGAATGGACTGTGTTCCATCAGCTGCCCATATTCGTTTCGATATCTCCTCGGAGTCGTAATGGCACTGTTTGCTTCTAAAACCAACCAGCGATTATCCTCCCCTTTTGGAATAACGCGGTAAATGGTTCCAATTGGCATGACAATATAGTCGCCAGCTTCATAAGAGACTTCCCCAAACATCGTCTCGATTTTCCCTGAACCGTGATGAATAAAGAAAAGTTCATCGCCATCCCCATTACGATAAAAGTAATCCATTGTCTTCGTAGGATTCACGATCCCGAGAATCACATCTTCATTCCCTAGGAAATAACATCGATCGACAACTGCATCACCTTTTTTGTCGCACTGTGCTGTTCGGAAATGACGATGGCGAAGAGCGCTTTCTGTCTCATACTCTGGTGCTATATTCTTTAGAAAGGTCGCATCTGTCACTGCTGTTGGAAAATGGTGATGATACAAGATCGATTGAATACCCGAAAATCCTTTCGTTCCCATCACTTGTTCCCTGTATAAGGAACCATCTTCTTTTTTAAACGTTGTATGTCGTTTAGAAGGAACCTCTCCCATTTTTCGATAGTAAACCATACTCTTCCTCCTCCCCCACGACATTTGAAAGCGTGCCAAGGTTCGTAATAGCTAAATCAACTTTATCGCCGGACTGTAGAAAGATACGATCTGTCTGTTCAAGAATACACCCGCTTCCCACCGTGCCTGAACCGAGTACTTCTCCAGGATATAAGGTAACATTGCGGGAGGCCTGTTCAATGATCTCACCAAAGGAATAGTACATATCTTTCGCATTTCCCAAGGAATAACGCTCGCCATTTACGAATGCCTCCATTTGTAAATCAAGCTTCCCATGTTCCATAGGAAGCTCATCAATCGTTACTAGAAAGGGACCGAAGGAAGTAGCAAAATCCTTTCCTTTCGCTGGACCTAGGCCGACTTTCATTTCTTGTGCTTGAAGATCACGCGCACTCCAGTCATTCATAATCATAAAACCGAAAATGTAGTCTTTCGCCTGATTTGCTTTTATGTTGCGCCCTTCTTTTCCAATGACGCATGCAATTTCTAATTCATAGTCTAGCTTTTCACATGCTTTAGGTCGTAGAATTACATCCCCTGGTCCTTTGACCGCAAGATGATTTGAAAAATAGAAGACCGGAAGCTCATACCATTCTTGCACAACACCAAGCCCTCTTTTCCCTCGTGCAGTGACCACGTGTTCTTCAAAGGCATAAAAATCTCGGATGCTCAGTGGACGCGGAAGAGGCGCATATAGAGTAACGTTTTCGAGTTCATAATCACCATTTATACATGCTTCAATAAGCGGTTGATAACGCGGGTAGTCGACAATGATCCTCATGAGATCTTCTGGAATAACACCATTAGAAGCCTCATGTAATCCGATAATACGCGAGTCCTTATAAATACCAGCTTGTCTTCTACCCTCTACTTCGAAAGTAACGAACTTCAACGGCCTCAGCTCTTTCCATCAGGAGATGTTTTTCGTCTCAATGTAAATGTATCTGTTATAGATCTCGTATACTCCTGACCCGCTAAACGCCCAACTGGTTGGAGCATCTCCGTATCTATCTTGCCATCTTTATATAACTCATCACGCACGTGAACCATCACAACTTTTCCGATAACGAGACTACCTGAGCCTTCATGCTCACCAAACTCAACGATTTGATCAAGAACACATTCGAGCTGAACGTCACTCTCCTTCACTCTAGGAGGACGAATTAGCTCACTTTCTACTTTTGTAAGTCCAGCCTCCAGAAATTCATCCTTCCCTTTTGGAAAAGGCGTAGCACACTCATTCATTTGTTCAGCAATTTTCTCACCAACGATATTGATCACAAACTCCTTTGATTCTTCAATGTTTAAGAGCGTATCTTTCTTATCTCCTGCACCAGCCTTTCGCATCGGAGAAAAGCAAACCATCATAGGATCCGCACATATCCCTGTAAAAAAGCTAAAAGGAGCAAGATTCGTCTCACCGCTCTCATCTATACTGGATACAAATGCGATCGGCCGAGGTAGAATAGATCCAATCAATAATTTATAGGCATCTTTCCATCCCAAAGTATTCGGTTGAACTTTCATGAAAAAGGCAACTCCTTCTTAAAGCAGATTGAAGATAATCTTCTATAAGTTGCCTCTTCGTTCCTGCTCTCGTTCAATCGCTTGGAACAACGCTTTAAAGTTTCCTTCTCCAAATCCTTTCGCACCCTTACGCTGAATAACTTCAATAAATAACGTTGGTCGATCGACAACAGGTTTTGTGAAAATTTGAAGTAAGTACCCTTCGTCATCACGGTCCACTAAAATTTTTAACTCGCGTAGTTTGCTTATCTCTTCATCAATCTCACCTACTCGCTCAGTAAGCGCATCATAATAATCATCTGGTGTTTCAAGAAACTCAACTCCACCCTCACGAAGTTTTGCAACTGTATCAACAATATCATTCGTCAGGACAGCAATATGCTGCACACCAGGACCATTGTAATAATCGAGGTATTCTTGAATTTGTGATTTACGTTTCCCATTTGCAGGCTCATTGATCGGGAATTTAATGCGTCCCCCATTGTGCATCACTTTCGACATTAACGCAGAGTACTCTGTGCTAATGTCTTCATCATCGAAATGAATCATTTGCTTAAAGCCCATCACATTTTCATAGTAAGAAACCCACTCTTCCATTGATTCCACGTTCCCAACGCAGTGATCGATACCAAGTAACCCCGTTTCCTTTGAAGGGATTTTCCCTTCAAACTTCTTAAACCCAGGAAGAAAAAGCCCGGAGTAGTTTTTTCGTTCAACTAATGTATGAATGGTATCACCATAAGTACCAATAACCGCCATCTTCACTACGCCATGCTCATCTTTATATTCTTTCGGTGGACTTAGTTCAATCGCTCCTCGCTCAGCAGCTTCTTTGTAAGCGTTATCAATATTCTCTACAGTAAGAGCGATATCCTTAACGCCATCTCCGTGCAATTTGACAAACTCCGCAATTGGGTGATCATTCGACAGTGCACCTGATAAAACGAGACGAATGTTATTTTGCTGCAGCACATAAGATACTTTTTCACGATCCCCTGTTTCAAGCCCTGAATAAGCTACCGGCGTAAATCCAAACGCCTTACAAAAATAGTGACTAGCCTGTTTCGCATTTCCAACATAAATCTCCAAATAATCCACATCACGCACCGGGAAAAAATCAGCCGTTTCCTGTTGATTTTGATTCATCATTTGCTCCTGCACAATCATCCCTCCAAATATAGTTTGTCACTCAGCTTAAACGTATAGTTTTTTTCCAAACATTTCAAGAACATATGCTAAAGCCATAACGCAGTAAATGAAAAGCGAAGACGAGCGTTTAGAAACGGCGCCTTCTCTATATCGCGGAAATAAATGCAGTTTTCGCGGGAAAACTAAAATATCGCAGAATTCGCTTACACCACAGGTCATTTCGCTTTTTTCTCAAAATAACTAGACATCGGATAGATCGTCACGCTTTGAAAAACAAGAGATAGCAACACAGCCCCAAACGTGAGAGAGATAAGCGTACTATCTCCTGAACCATACTCAGATTCCAAACTTAGAAGAAGTGCAACCGACATCGTTCCCCGTATGCCGGACCAGGTAACAAGCGAAATGTCTTTCCAATTAAATTCATTACGCCAGGCTGTAAATGATTTAATAATACCTGCAAGCACAAGGAAACGAACAACTACAGATGCGAGAAAGATCAATCCTGCAAATACCCAGTAGTTAAAATCAAGATAGTTTGTTGATTCAATCCCAATCAATAGAAAAATCAATGACAGAATACTTGGCTCAACAACTTCCCAGAAGCTATTAAGGTATTCTCTATAGTGTGATTCTTTAATAAAGCCATCAAGTTCATGTGAAAGCATGATTCCAGCTGCAACGACGGAGAGAACTCCTGACACACCAAGATTTTCTGCTACATAAAAACTTCCATAAGCGAGCACGATACTTAGCATCACCTGATATTGTCGCTGGTGTGTAAAAGAAATGGCTCGACAGACAATCCAACTAAATATCGCTCCGATCGCAATTCCTCCAATTGACACAAGAGCAAAGTCATAAATAAACGAGCTAATAGAAAAGCTCTCATCACCAAGATACATGCCAGCGAACACTGTAAAAAGAACGATACTCGTTCCATCGTTCACCATCGATTCACCTTCGACCACATCTGCTATTTTTGGATCTTTTGAAGCCTGCTTTAAAATCGAGACCACAGAGACGGGATCAGTGGGTGTAAGAATAGAAGCAATTAATAAAGCCCCAACAAATGATAATGGAAGTAACGGCCCGCTCATAATAAATAATAAACTACCGAGGAGAAGAGCACTCAATAGTAATCCCAGCGTGCTTAATGCGGCAATAATACCCGCGTGCTTTTTTAGATGAGCAAACGGAAACTGATACGCAGAAATAAAAAGAAGAGCAGGTAGAAACCATTCAAAGATAATGTCTTTCGTTATATGTACGGAGGTGAAGAACGGAAGAAAAGAAAGTCCTATTCCTAAACCTAATAAGACCAGAGGTGCAGGGAAGTTTTTTTGCTTTTTATCAATCGTATAAACTAAATAACCGATGAACAGTAAAATTAAGATCTGATTAGAATCCATGATTTCACTCCTTTGTATTAGTGTCATTCCCTACTCCATTTAGGCTTCAAACGGGCAGGCTTTATTTACCTCTAACTTGCTTCCTTTAACCCTGTCAACAGTTCGTGGTGTATGCTACAATAATCTTTGTCTATTCAAAGATAAGCAAGGTCTGCTATAGGAAACGACGGAGGAGGATACGTATGAACCAGACCCCATTTATTGCCGTCGAAGGCCCCATCGGAGTTGGAAAGACCTCCCTATCTCGAGCGATTGCTGCTCATTATCAATTTGAACTTTTTCAAGAAATCGTAGAAGAGAATCCCTTTCTCGGTAAGTTTTACGACAACATTGAAGAGTGGAGCTTCCAAACCGAGATGTTTTTTCTCAGCCATCGATACAAACAGTTAGAGGAAATGGAGAAGCATCATTTATCAAAACAGCTTCCCGTTATTTCCGATTACCACATCTTTAAGAATAAGATATTTGCCCAACAGACACTTAGTGACAAGCACTTTTCTAAATATATGAAGATTTATGACATTCTAACCGAAGGAATGCCCGAACCGAACGTCATTATCTATTTAAATGCTAGCCTTGAAACGCTGCTTAACCGTATTTCACAACGTGGAAGACAGATTGAAAAAAGCATCGATCCCGCTTACCTTGAGCGTCTTTCCTCTGACTATGAACGGTTTATGCAAGAATTTGAAGCACATCATCCTGATATTCCCGTGCTCCGTTTCAATGGTGATGAGATGGATTTTGTGTCCAATCAAGATGATTTACACACCATCTTCCAATCCCTCGAAAAAACATTGAAAGAAGGAGACCCTGTTAAATGAACCTCAGAGAAAAATACAACATCCCACAGGATGCCGTCATTACAATCGCTGGTACGGTAGGCGTCGGGAAGTCTACCATTACGAGCTCACTTGCTAACGCCTTACAATTTAGGACTTCTCTTGAAAAAGTAGATAACAATCCATATTTAGAGAAATTCTATAATGACTTCTCACGTTGGAGCTTTCACTTGCAAATTTATTTCCTTGCTGAGCGCTTTAAAGAACAGAAGAGAATGTTTGAATATGGTGGAGGATTTGTTCAGGATCGTTCCATTTATGAAGATACAGGCATCTTTGCAAAAATGCATTATGAAAAAGGAACAATGTCAGCTGTTGACTATGATACTTACACGAATCTGTTTCAGTCTATGGTGATGACGCCTTTCTTCCCCCATCCTGATTTAATGATCTATCTTGAAGGATCATTTGATGATGTCGTTGATCGCATTAAAGAGCGTGGCCGTCCGATGGAGCAGCAAACGCCAACTGCATATTGGGAAGAAATGTATGAGCGCTATACAAATTGGATTGACAGTTTCAATGCCTGTCCAATTCTCCGCTTAAATATCAATGAGTATGATCTAGTTAACGACCCATCCTCTGTTGAACTTATCTTAAAGCGTATTGAACAGAAATTTCAACAAATCCCTTCTTTAAGTAGATAATCTAAAAAAAGCTATCCGTTGGATAGCTTTTTTCTTATCGTAAAATATGAGTACATAGAAAAAACCGCTGTCGGCGATGACAGCGGTCGAAATATAATCTCCAAATTATATGCGCGTTGGTTATTAATTAGTAAATGGAGGAGGAAGAGGGATTCGAACCCCCGCGGGCGACTAAGCCCCTGTCGGTTTTCAAGACCGATCCCTTCAGCCAGACTTGGGTATTCCTCCGTGTGAAGAAGTTATTAACTAACTGCGACAAGTAATATAATATCATCGTCTTATAATAATGTCAACGATATCTCAAAACTTTTTTAAAAGAATTTGAATTACTTACTTATGTTGATCATTTCAGTTAAACCGCGCCGAAAATCAACACCCCTTACTATACACGATTATATCCTAAAAATAAAGAGCAGAGATGCCTCTGCTCTTTATCATTTTCTATTTAATGATTTCACGACCACCCATGTATGGACGCAGAACTTCAGGAACAATTACAGAGCCATCTTCTTGTTGATAGTTCTCTAAGATTGCAGCAACTGTTCTTCCGATTGCAAGACCAGATCCGTTTAACGTATGAAGGAATTCTGGCTTACCGTTCTTTTCTCGACGGAAGCGAATACCTGCGCGACGTGCCTGGAAGTCTTCAAAGTTACTGCAAGAAGAAATTTCACGATATGTGCCATAGCTTGGAATCCAAACTTCAATATCGTATTTCTTTGCTGCTGTAAATCCAAGATCACCTGTACACATGCTCATCACGCGGTAAGGCAGGTTCAACAGCTGTAGCACTTTCTCTGCGTGGCCAGTCAGCTTTTCAAGTTCATCATAAGAATCTTCAGGCTTAACGAAGCGAACAAGCTCTACTTTGTTAAACTGATGCTGACGAATCAGTCCACGTGTATCACGACCAGCAGAACCAGCTTCAGAACGGAAGCAAGCACTATATGCGGTGTAAGCAAGTGGAAGATCTTCTCCGTCCATAATTTCATCACGATGAAAATTTGTAACAGGAACTTCCGCTGTCGGAATTAAGAAATAGTCTTCTTCCCTAATTTTGAACGCATCTTCTTCAAATTTAGGTAACTGACCAGTCCCAGTCATGCTCTCACGGTTCACAAGGTAAGGAGGCAGAATCTCTTCATAGCCATGCTCTGATTCATGTAAGTCCATCATAAAGTTAATCAATGAACGTTCAAGACGAGCTCCAACACCTTTATAGAATGCGAAGCGACTACCCGTTACTTTTGCAGCACGTTCAAAGTTAATAATATTTAGATCAGTTGCGATGTCCCAGTGTGGCTTCGCTTCAAAAGCAAAATCATTTTTCTCTCCCCACGTACGGATTTCGATATTATCGTCTTCCGTCTCACCAACAGGTACACTGTCATGCGGAATGTTTGGAATTTGAAGAAGAATTTTCTCAAGCTCTGTCTCAACATTGCGAAGCTCTTCATCCATTGTTTTAATCTTATCGCCAACTTCACGCATTTCTTTAATAAGGTGATCAGCATCTTTCTTCTCACGTTTAAATGCTGCCACGTTTTTAGAAGCTTCATTCCGCTGTCCTTTTAACTGTTCTGTTTCAGCGATAAGGTCTCTTCTTCGCTGGTCAAGCTCTTCAAAACGATCAAGACCTACTAGATCTTCCCCACGCTTAGATAGCTTTACTTTTACTTCTTCAAAATTCTTACGCAAATACTTTAAATCGATCATGCTTTTTCCTCCTTTTTTAATGAACAATAAACGAGTTAACGGAAGGGATAGTGGTGTAGAGACGTGTATTTAAATACAAAAAAGCCCCCGTCCCCTATAAAGGGACGAGAGCTACCCGCGTTGCCACCCTGATTGCAGACGATTGTCTGCCTCTTAACAGAATAACGGTCTGCTCCGAGAAAGCCTACTTCATTCAGCATTCTACTCAAGGATGGATTCACAGGGTTCAATGATCGATTCGCACCACACATCGACTCTCTTGGCATTGAACATCTATTACTAATTCCCGTCAACGTTTTCGTTTATCATTCGTCTTATGCAGAAAAAGAATTCTCTTCTTCTTGGTACGTAATAATTTACACGAAAAATTACTCTGTTGCAAGTCCTTCTTTCTTAAACTCCAAAACCATATCAATAAACATCTGATGCATGCGATCATCATCTGTTAGTTCTGGATGGAAGGCACACGCAAGAAAACGTCCATGACGTGCAGCTACGATTTTTTCATTAAACGTAGCAAGCACTTCAACATCTTCTCCAACTTCTTCGATATACGGAGCTCGAATGAAGACACCGATAAAGTCATCTACTAATCCTTTAACAGGTAATGGCGCTTCAAAGCTTTCGCGCTGACGTCCGAATGCATTTCTTTTTGCTTTTACATCCATAACACCAATATGCGATCCGTCTACTCCTTCAATATGCTTTGAAAGCAGAATTAGCCCAGCACATGTACCGAAAATAGGCTTCTCAGCTGCAAAAGCTTTAAGTGGCTCTAAAAATCCATATTGATCAATTAATCGACGCATTGTCGTACTCTCTCCACCAGGTAGTACGAGGCCATCTAAATCCTTGAGTTGCTCTACTCGTTTCACAACAATGATTTCTGCTTCTTTTGTTTCAAGTGCTTTCACGTGTTCTCGGATTGCACCTTGCAGTCCAAGGACCCCAACTCTCACCATACTTCTCTCGACTCCTTCTCTTTATCTAAGTAAGAACCCCACCTTATGTTGCACAGGTGGGGAATCAATGTTTTACCAGCCGCGCTCTTGCATACGGTCTGATGGCTTAAGTGAAGAAATTTCAATACCTGGCATTGCGATACCAAGGTTCTTAGAAATATTCGCGATCAATTCATAATCCTGATAGTGAGTTGTTGCTTCCACAATAGCTTTAGCAAATTTCTCAGGATTATCCGATTTGAAAATTCCAGATCCAACGAAGACGCCGTCAGAACCAAGCTCCATCATTAGTGCTGCATCTGCAGGAGTTGCGATGCCACCAGCAGCAAAGTTAACAACTGGAAGACGTCCAAGCTCTTTAATTTGAAGAAGAAGCTCAAATGGCGCCTGAAGGTTTTTCGCTTCAGTCATCAGTTCGTCTTCAGACATGCTTGAAATTTTACGAATTTGGGATTGAATAAGACGCTGATGACGTACAGCTTCAACAACGTTTCCTGTTCCTGGTTCACCTTTCGTACGAAGCATTGCAGCACCTTCACCTACGCGGCGCAGTGCTTCACCAAGGTTACGCGCTCCACATACAAACGGAACAGTGTACTTGCGCTTATCAAGGTGGAATTCTTCGTCAACTGGAGTAAGAACTTCACTTTCATCAATGTAGTCAACGCCCATTGATTCAAGAACGCGTGCTTCTACAATATGACCAATACGGCATTTTGCCATTACTGGAATCGATACGGCATTCACAACGTCCTCTACGATTGTAGGGTCAGCCATACGCGCTACGCCGCCTGCTGCACGAATATCAGATGGCACTCGTTCTAGTGCCATTACTGCTACTGCACCAGCTTCTTCTGCAATCTTAGCTTGCTCTGCATTGACAACGTCCGTAATCACGCCGCCCTTTTGCATTTCAGCCATACCACGTTTTACACGATCTGTACCTGTTTGTTGATTCATCTATATTCCTCCCATATCTATACTTAGAAACGTCTTTGTTACACGACATCTATCAAACGCTTTTATTGTAACATTTTTTCATGACTTGTCCTATCACATGTGCAGTGATTTCATAAAAGATTTAGAAAAATACTCCTCGATGAACGCATCGAAGAGTATTTTTTCCAAGTATACTTGATATTATTAATTAAAACAGACCTTTCACAGCATCTGCTACGCTAGTCCATACACCAGAGAAGAAGCCACCAATCGCTCGCATAGTAAGTGTAAACCAACCTGCTTTTTCAACAGATTCAGTTGCTACAAGAGGTACTGAAGAACCCTTGTCACCTGTTATGTAACCGAAGTCTTCACCGGTTGATTTTAAGACGACTTTTCCAACTTGATCGCCTTCTTTAATTGGTGCAGTTAGTTCTCCATCTTCTGTTAGAAGAGATTGATCGTATTCATAGCTTAGTTTAAATGGTTCTTTCGTATTCGTCACTGTTACTGCATTGAAAGATTCTCCTGCAGCGACCCCAACTTCTTTCTCCTTACCTTTGACAACTTTAACCATGGAATTACCATCAGCTTTATCACCTTTAGTAACGATTGTTTGGGACTGGAATTGATCAAATCCATAGTTCAGAAGCTTAGCTGTTTCTTCAAAACGAGCTTCATACGAATCAGTTTTCATAACAACAGAAATTAATCGCATATCACCTTGTTTAGCTGTTCCTGTAAAAGCAAATCCAGCAAGGTCTGTAGAGCCGGTCTTGAGACCATCTATGCCTTCTACTTTATATTTATTAGCATATACAAGTGAAGGAAGAAGCCAGTTCCAGTTCTTCATTGTAATTTCATCATCTGTACCTTCGCGGAATTTCTTTTCTGGAGTACTAGTGGTTTCTATTACTTCAGGAAAATCTTTAAGAAGGTTATAAGCAAGAAGTCCAGTTGAACGAGCGGACATCATGTTCTCTTCATCAGGGTCTCCAGCAGGATGATTACCAAGTAGGTCTTTGTTGTTCAGCCCTGAACTATTAACAAACTTGTATTCCTTCATACCCATTTCTCTTGCTTTTGCATTCATCATTTCGACAAACTTCGCTTCTGTTCCAGCAACGTGCTCAGCCAGCGCCATTGTGGCAGCATTTGCCGAATAAATGGCCATTGCTTCATATAATTCCTTAACTGTATACTGTTCACCCACACGAAGTGGTACGTTTGAAAGAGAACGGTTCTGTGATAGCTTTTGGATCGTATCACTTACTGTAACTTTTTCATCCCAACTTATTTCGTTTTTATTAATTGCTTCAAGTACTAAATATTCCGACATCATCTTTGTCATACTTGCAGGTGAGAGCGTTAATTCAGGATTTTTCTGATATAAAATCTTTCCTGAATTTGCATCAATTAAGATTGATGCTTCTGCTTTGATGTCGGGCGCCTCTGCTGCTTCTGCAGTATTGCCTCCACCAAATGTTCCTGCTAGTAATAATACCATCGCCATAGTTACGATCATGGCTTTCAAACCAAGGTTTCTCAACCCCTACACCTCCAAATAAGTCTCACATAACCGCTATTCTATCACACCTAAAATTAAAAAAATAGATAGAGGAAAGTCCCCTATCTACTTTTCGAAAGTATTAAGCTATTTTTGTCACACACCTGTTATAACTTCAGTCTAAAGCACTATTTAAACAGAGTAATTTGGTGCTTCTTTCGTAACCTGAACATCGTGTGGATGACTTTCGCGAAGGCCTGCACCCGTTATTCGAACGAACTGGCTATCTTCACGAAGTGAGTTAAGTGTTCTTGTCCCACAGTAACCCATTCCAGAACGTAAGCCACCGATTAACTGATGAATTGTATCAGTTAGTGGTCCTTTGTAAGGAACACGTCCTTCAATTCCTTCAGGAACGAGTTTAGACATATTTTCCTGGAAATAACGATCTTTACTTCCCTTTTCCATTGCTCCAATCGAGCCCATTCCACGGTATACCTTAAACTGACGACCCTGATAGATTTCACGTTCGCCTGGACTTTCATCAACACCTGCAAGGATACTACCGAGCATCACTGCATGGCCACCTGCAGCGAGCGCCTTTACGATATCTCCAGAGAACTTAATGCCACCATCAGCAATAATACTAATACCATGTTTGCGTGCTTCTGTTGCACATTCATACACCGCTGTGATTTGAGGTACACCAACACCAGCAATAACGCGAGTCGTACAAATTGAACCAGGCCCAATTCCTACCTTCACAACATCGGCTCCGGCTTCAATTAACGCTTTAGTCCCCTCAGCAGTTGCGACATTACCTGCGATAATTGGGAGATCAGGGTAGGCGCTCTTGATTTCACTCACCTTTGTCATAATGCCTTCTGTATGACCGTGAGCAGAATCTAATACAATAACGTCAACACCAGCCTCCACTAGTTTTTCAACTCGCTTCAGAGCATCTGTTGTATTCCCTACAGCAGCGCCAACTAGAAGACGGCCTCTGCTGTCTTTAGCAGACTGAGGAAACTGAATAACTTTCTCAATATCTTTAATTGTTATAAGACCTTTAAGTGTTCCATCATCATCAACCAATGGAAGCTTTTCAATGCGATGCTTTTGAAGAACTCGCTCAGCCTCTTTTAATGTTGTGCCTACAGGAGCTGTTACAAGATTTTCTTTTGTCATAACGTCTTTAATTTGTATAGAGTAGTCTTCAATAAAACGAAGGTCACGATTAGTAAGGATACCAACGAGCTTGCGTTCCTCATTAACAATCGGAACACCGGAAATACGATACTTGCCCATCAGATGTTCAGCATCGAATACCTGATGTTCTGGTGTGAGAAAGAAAGGATCAGTAATAACACCACTTTCAGATCGTTTAACACGATCAACGTGTTCAGCTTGTTCCTCCATCGACATGCTTTTATGAATAATACCTAATCCACCCTGTCTTGCCATCGAAATAGCCATAGGCGCTTCAGTTACTGTATCCATACCAGCACTAATAATCGGTACATTTAATTCAAGATCTTTCGTTAATTGAGTTTTCACCGATACTTCTCTTGGTAGTACATCGGAAAAAGCTGGTGTTAATAAGACATCATCGAAGGTTAACCCTTCTTTAGCGAATTTTGTTTCCCACATCCCTTTCATCCTCCTCTAATCGAATTGTCCGAAATTTTATTAGTAGCTTATCAATTGGTTAAACTACTGTCAAGAAAGATAGAATAAGTTTGAATAATCAAACATGGAGGGCTCCTATGGGATATTCTGGACATTATCATTCAAACAACTTTGCATATCACTCAGCCTCATATGTTCAGCAATATTTAAAGGAATGTTATTCTAACATCGAACTTCCGGATGCCGAACGTAAAAGCTACGATTCCTGTTATCGATTTATGTATTTTATCGAATATGCCGAACGCTATTATCGGCATGCTTCAACTGCTGATGCAGAGCTAAAACCTATCCTTCTTTTTTATGGGATGATTCAACTGTTAAAAGCTTGTCTTATTACAATTGATCCAAATTATCCGGGTGACACACATGTTCTTGCACACGGCGTTACGTCTCGAAAAAGAAAAAAACGCCATTATGCTTTCTTGCAAGATGAAGTAAAAGGTCAAAAAAATGGACTCTTTGAATACTTTTCAAGGAAAATGTTTCATGTGAAACAGGTAGAAGGGGAGAAATATAAAATGGAAGATCTTCTTACCCTTATACCCGAAGTTTGCCCATTATTTGAGAAGCTGACTCGTAAAGTAACGAGCTATAAAATGATTTCTCTTACCTCCACTTCTTTCACTATTCAGGCAAGTATTCTTGATACGTTAAATATGACTGCAGAACGTTTTGAATCCTACCTTCAGCAGCATGGGGATACTTCAATAAAAGTTCTTACTCATAATCGTGATTTCATTACTTTGCAGTTCAAGGAAGACCCCGTCGCAGGTTTACAGAGGCGCCCCTTCCTATATGATAGGAATACTCTTTACCTCCCGGCAGAACGTAGTCAGTACAATCCTATTGCTGAGGTAATGGCTCACTATCTAATTTTATATAACCTCAGTATGATTTGCCGATACGAGACAGAATGGTGGGGAGATCTTTTTCATACTCAGGAGTCATTAGATCTACCTTTTATTCTACAATTTCTTGAAGTAACTTCTGAAAAAATACCGCATTTGCTATATGAGTTTTTAAATAAGAGAGGTAAAAGTTGATCGCAGTACGTTGGTAATGTAAAGGGAGTTGAAACAGGTAGTTCGTATTTATTCGACGAACGTGGAGGACCTAGGTATTCAGCTAGGTAATACACACCGAAAAAACCATACAAAAAAGCGAGAAACCCTCAGGTCTCTCGCTTCTCCTAGTTGCCCAGCGACGTCCTAC
>NZ_JBITPM010000014.1:0-57863 GCF_050467905.1 Pseudalkalibacillus sp. NRS-1564
AAGCCGTTTAAATCCGACAAGCGTTGGAGGCTTTTGAGTCAGACGCGCTTTATGCGTCAGAATCAAAAGGTGAAACGATCGAGGATTTGGCTTACGTAGCTGGACATATTGGAAAGTTGTGCGTGCTATCTAGTTTTCAGGGAATAAAATTTTCCTTGAAAAACATGATGGAATATAGTATGATATATTTTGTCGCTGGTAAATCACGAAAGTGAAATCCAGTCCTTAGTCTGGTAATGATGGCGAAGAGGTCACACCCGTTCCCATGCCGAACACGGAAGTTAAGCTCTTCAGCGCCGATGGTAGTTGGGGGATCTCCCCCTGCAAGAGTAGGACGTTGCCAGGCTGATATTATTCCACAGTAGCTCAGTGGTAGAGCTATCGGCTGTTAACCGATCGGTCGTAGGTTCGAATCCTACCTGTGGAGCCATGGAGAGCTGTCCGAGTGGCCGAAGGAGCACGATTGGAAATCGTGTAGACGGTCAAAGCCGTCTCGAGGGTTCGAATCCCTCGCTCTCCGCCACTAGCATACATAATAGCAGCAAGGGCCCGTTGGTCAAGCGGTTAAGACACCGCCCTTTCACGGCGGTAACACGGGTTCGAATCCCGTACGGGTCACCATTATATATCATTTCTACTTTGTGGAGGATTAGCTCAGCTGGGAGAGCATCTGCCTTACAAGCAGAGGGTCGGCGGTTCGAGCCCGTCATCCTCCACCATTATCTAAGGTCCCGTGGTGTAGCGGTTAACATGCCTGCCTGTCACGCAGGAGATCGCGAGTTCGATTCTCGTCGGGACCGCCATTTATATTTTAACATTATCGCGGGGTGGAGCAACAAGCGATACTTCCTTGAAACAGCAACGAGTTGTTTCGACGGATACGCTTCGAAGCATAACCTTGTAGAGAAAGAAACAGTGCACAGCGTAATGAGCAGGTGCAGCATAATTACATTCACATTATCGCGGGGTGGAGCAGTTCGGTAGCTCGTTGGGCTCATAACCCAAAGGTCGCAGGTTCAAATCCTGCCCCCGCAACCAATTAATTTTATCTGCGTTGAGTATTTATCGTTGCTAAAATTAGAAAGTAGTCCTGTTAAGGGCAACTAATTATATTTTAAACATGGCTCTGTAGCTCAGTCGGTAGAGCAGTGGACTGAAAATCCACGTGTCGGCGGTTCGATTCCGTCCGGAGCCACCATGTTGCCGGTCTAGCTCAATTGGTAGAGCAACTGACTTGTAATCAGTAGGTTGGGGGTTCAAGTCCTCTGGCCGGCACCATTTTCTCGAAATGAGATCAAATTCCATTGCACTTTCATAAAATGTGTATTACAATGGTAATTGTCAATTTGGAGGGGTAGCGAAGTGGCTAAACGCGGCGGACTGTAAATCCGCTCCCTCAGGGTTCGGCGGTTCGAATCCGTCCCCCTCCACCATCTTGATAGGGGTATAGTTTAAAGGTAGAACAGAGGTCTCCAAAACCTCCGGTGTGGGTTCGAGTCCTACTACCCCTGCCAATTTTAAATTTTTATGGCGGTTGTGGCGAAGTGGTTAACGCACCGGATTGTGATTCCGGCATTCGTGGGTTCAATTCCCATCAGCCGCCCCATTTTTGGGCTATAGCCAAGCGGTAAGGCAACGGATTTTGATTCCGTCATGCGCTGGTTCGAATCCAGCTAGCCCAGCCATTTTTGTTGCGGAAGTAGTTCAGTGGTAGAACATCACCTTGCCAAGGTGGGGGTCGCGGGTTCGAATCCCGTCTTCCGCTCCATTTTAAAAAGGCGGCATAGCCAAGTGGTAAGGCACGGGTCTGCAAAACCCTTACGCCCCGGTTCAAATCCGGGTGCCGCCTCCAATCTTAATATTTTTTCTTAAAAGTCCTGCCGGAGTGGCGGAATTGGCAGACGCACAGGACTTAAAATCCTGCGGAGGGTGTACCTCCGTGCCGGTTCGAGCCCGGCCTCCGGCACCACTTATTTTTCTGCCTGAATTGAATATGGTATTTTGCCGGTGTGGCGGAATTGGCAGACGCGCACGACTCAAAATCGTGTTCCGAGAGGAGTGTCGGTTCGAACCCGACCACCGGTACCATTACATACGTTATTACAAGACTTCAACGTTCTCGTTGAGGTCTTTTTTGTATTCTTTTTAATTCCTTGTCTTATTTGATATCACTAGTTTTCAATGACTCACTGAGCAAATTCCTGCTCATTTAAAAGTAGAGGTGATAAAATACAAGTATAAGATAGATAAAACAATTTACTGAAAGAGTGATTCGATGAGAATTGAAGTATGGTCCGATTTCGTTTGTCCATTTTGTTATATAGGAAAAAGACGTCTTGAAAGTGCGCTTCAGGCTTTTCCACAGCGTGATCAAGTAGAAGTTGTCTTTAAAAGCTTTGAACTTGATCCTAATGCGAAAGAATCGGATGGGGAAAGCATGGCTGAGCTTCTAGCAGCGAAATACAATGTCAGTCTAGAACAAGCTCAGGGTATGTGTGAGAATATGAGGCAGCAAGCTGCTGGAGAAAACCTAACGTATGATTTCGATAAAATGATTCCAACGAATTCATTTGATGCTCATCGTCTTGTTCACTATGCGACAGAGCATGGTAAAAGTAATGAAATGTCAGAACGTCTCTTTTATGCCTTCTTTACCGAATCGAAAAATATTGGTGATCATGAAACGCTTGCATCACTTGGTGAAGAACTTGGGCTAGACGCTGCGGATATAAAACGTATGCTAGGGACTGAAGAATTTACGAAAGAAGTTCGCAACGATGAAGCTATGGGAAGTCAGCTTGGCATTCAGGGCGTACCGTTCTTTGTATTTGACGGTAAATATGCCGTGTCAGGTGCTCAGCCTGTTGAAATGTTTGAACAGGCCGTTGAGAAGGCCTGGGGAGAAGGAAATAAGCTTGAAGTAGTTGGTGGCAATGCAGAAGCGTGTTCTG
This sequence comes from Pseudalkalibacillus sp. NRS-1564, assembly GCF_050467905.1. Classification (NCBI taxonomy): domain Bacteria; kingdom Bacillati; phylum Bacillota; class Bacilli; order Caryophanales; family Fictibacillaceae; genus Pseudalkalibacillus; species Pseudalkalibacillus sp. NRS-1564. The sequence continues at coordinate 2,952 of NZ_JBITPM010000014.1, forward strand.
CTGACTCTTGTGATCTTCCTAAATAAAACGTAAGAAAGCTCTCTTATTGTAAAGAGAGCTTTTTCTTATGCGTCTGTATTTTCTTGTTTAATCGTTTTGTAAGCTGAATCAAGGTTGCGAATGCGACGAACTATTTCTGAGTTTTTGTTAAGGTTGTCATAGATCATTGATGAAACAACTGATCGATAATAGCTATTCATTGCTTCTAATTTTGAAAATACATCACGATTCTTTTGTATGTATTGGCGAAAATTTTCTTCGAAAAATGGTGTTGAGAATGGTTCCATATGATTTCTCCTTTCTGTCTGTCATTCTGATTATAGGGTGATCGTCATCAGGACGTCAAACGGATTATGAAGAGTAAAATTCTATTAGCTCTGTCGTGATGAGAGACGTTTGTAAAGAAAATATGAAAAATGTGTTGTTTCTTTCATATGTTCTGTGGTATTCTATCTACATCAGCGAGGATTGTAGAAATTCCTCGAATTTTCACCATTTACCCAACGCAGTGTTTCGTTAAAATTAACGAAGCGTTGCGTTTTTTTATGTTTGCTTTCTTTAACTTGAAACCCCGCTTAAGAAGTCTCCTCCGTGAATTTGATTAAACATTTCTGCTGAGGCAGTTACAAGCTTTTCACCTTCTGAAACAGGGAGCGAAGGTTGAAGATAGAAAAGTTGAATGGCATGCTTGGTTTCTTCCGTTATAGCTGTTCGCTTAGAATCAACGATAGGACTTCCGAACGCTCCTTTGTGATCAAGTGAGAGGATTTTGTTGTTGAAGCTTACCTCACGTCCATTTAAGCCCTCATATGCAGTCGTCTCACTACCAATGTCGATTGTAATATCTCCTTCAACTTGATCAAGATCATAGATACCAATTGGAATTTTGTATTGAAGCGACAGAAGATTGTTGATGTCTGCAGCAGAGTGAACGAGAGGTAGCGAAGTCCCTTTCTTTAACCGGCGTAATAGGGCTTCTGAGGACGGTCGATATTTGGCGGGATCCGTCCCGAACTTTTTGAAAATGGAACGCCACTCTGAGATAGCAGGAAAAGTGAGCAGGTCTGTCTGCTCAAGATCCATCATCAATGTTTCCTGATAGAACTGAAAGCGACCGCGCACCATTTGCGGCGACTTTTCAACAACGATATTATGGTAAATAGCATAACCAATTTTAAAATCAGGATATGTCTTTTTAATAGATGGAGCGAGAATTATACTTGTCATCACACTTTTCTCCTAACATATAATTTTTCGTTCATTTTATCATATACCTAAATTTGAAGCTTATAAGGAGGCTTGCCTCATTTATGAATAAACTTAGAAAACAATTAGAGCGTATTGATGGAAAAGGATATAAAGCATATAAAGACATTAGTGGGCACTATGATTTTGCGGATTACACCCTTTACATCGATTATGTCCAGGGAGACCCTTTTGCTAGTCCTTCTCGGATAAGAATCATCATCCCACGTAAGAAAACGATCGTAGAGCCTGAGTGGTTCGATTCGGCTGTAAGAAGAGTTCGAACAGAAGATATGATTGCTAGAAAAGTAGGAGAGGCCATTAGAAGGACTGAGAGGCATGCGAAAGGCACTGGGAAAAGTGGATTGGTCTCAATCGATATACCTGGTCAAAAGGTTATTGAGAGGGCAGCAGTGAGCGTGACAGAGGAATCTATTACGATTTGTCTATCAATAGGATTACCTGCACAAGGCAGAAAAGTTCTTGGCAGACAGGCTATAAACTTGCTTCTGCATCAGCTGCCAGACATTGTGAAGAATTCTGTTTTTGCATTAAACAAACGAATAATCTTAGAGGCATTGCATTTAGCAGACCAACAAGAGGCCATTCGTGAACAACTTACCCAAAACGGATATGTCGGATTTGTAGCGAATGGATCTATATTACCCCGCGAGAGCGGGATAAGCGATCGTCCTATGAAAAATGAGGCAGTGCAATTCCAATCACCTAAAAGCATGGAAGTGTCTTTAACAATCCCACACCGTACTGAGCCATTACAAGGAATGGCTGTTAAGGAAGGTATTACATTAATTGTTGGCGGTGGTTATCATGGAAAGAGTACCCTCTTGCATGCAATGGAGCATGGCGTATATGATCATATTTTAGGGGATGGTAGAGAGTATGTTATTACAAACCACCAGGCAATGAAAATTCGCTCTGAAGATGGTCGAAAGGTAACTGGAGTAGACATCTCGCCATTTATAAACAATCTCCCATATGGAAAAGATACGCGGTCTTTCACATCTGAGAATGCCAGTGGAAGTACGTCCCAGGCAGCCAATATCATTGAGGCGATCGAAGCGGGTTCAGATACGTTATTAATTGATGAAGATACAAGCGCGACTAATTTTATGATTCGAGACTATCGAATGCAGCAGTTAGTTGCGAAAGAGAAAGAACCCATTACACCATTCATTGATCGTGTGAAGCAACTACGTACAGAACATCATATATCAACCGTACTTGTTATGGGCGGATCTGGAGACTACTTTGATGTAGCTGATCAGGTGATTTTAATGGAGAACTACCTTCCATACGACGTAACGGATCAAGCTCGATCAATCGTACAAGAATCGGCACGCAGACAAGAAGGTGGAGAAAAAATCGGAGAGGCAAGAAAGAGAGTACCTGAGCAGAATAGCTTAAACAGCCAAAAGGGAAAGAAATCGAAAGTGACTGCCCGCGGAGTGCATCATATTCAATTTGGTCATACAGATATTTCACTACTTCAAGTAGAACAGCTTGTAGATCCAAGTCAAACGCGTTTTGCCGCTGACGTCCTTCATTTTCTGGAAAGAAATCATAAGCTAGGAGATAAGTCGATTCCAGAACTTCTTGATTTCATTGATCAGAAAATAAACACAGAGGGACTTGGTTCTTTTTCACTATATAAGAATCAGCATCCAGGAGATATTGCTCGAATTAGGAGAACAGAAATGGCGGCCGTTTTAAATCGAATTCGAACGCTAAAAATTAAATAATACACTCCCAAATAGGAAGGGGGGAAACTAATGACAAACGCACAATTAAAAGCTGATATTGTGGCATACAGTAAAACGATTGGGATTGATAAGATAGGCTTCGCGGCAGCAGATCCTTTTAAAACCCTTAAGCAACGCTTAAAGCGTCAGCAGGAGCTAGGTTATCAGTCAGGCTTCGAGGAATCTGATATAGAAAAGAGAACAGAACCTGAGCTATTGCTAAGCGGTGCAACAACGATTATATCAATTGCCATTGCGTATCCTTCGAGAATGAAAGATAGCCCTAGGAGTAAGAAGGGCGAACGAAGAGGACTTTTCTGTCGTGCTTCATGGGGAGTTGATTATCATCACCTCCTTAGAGAGAAACTCTTCCTTTTAGATGCATATATTAAATCAAAGGTTCCAGAGGCTAGAACGAGCTCGATGGTCGATACTGGCGAACTTTCTGATCGAGCTGTAGCTGAAAGAGCCGGCATTGGTTTTAGCGGTAAAAACACAATGACCATAACAGAAGAATTTGGTTCTTGGGTTTACCTTGGTGAAATGATCACCGATCTAAATATAGAACCTGATGAGCCTGTTGAGGAAGGGTGTGGTGACTGTAATATTTGTGTAGACGCGTGTCCGACTGGTGCCTTAATTGAAGGGGGGCAGCTAAACGCGAATAAAAGCATCGCTTTTCTTACGCAAACGAAAGGTTTTTTACCTGATGAATACCGTACTAAATTAGGAAACCGATTATATGGGTGTGACACCTGCCAGCTCGTTTGCCCCAAAAACAAAGGAAAAGATTTTCATCATCATCCTGAACTCGAACCAGATCCAGAAATGGTAAAACCAAAACTCATACCACTTCTAACAATGTCCAATCGTGAATTTAAGTCTCAGTTTGGTCAAGTGGCTGGTTCGTGGAGAGGAAAGAAGCCTATTCAACGAAATGCTATTCTTGCTCTTGCTCATTATAAAGATGAAACAGCTATTGATACACTGGTTGAAGTGATGGAAAAAGATCCTCGTCCGGTGATCCGCGGCACTTCGGCCTGGGCGCTTGGGAAAATAGGTGGCGAGAAGGCCTTTAATGCCCTTATAAAGGAGCAATTGAGAGAAAATGACAAGGATGTGGCAGATGAGATCGCTAAAGGCTTGTCTATGCTTGAAAATAAGACTTAATGCTGATGGTCAAACGATTGAATGCGTTGTAAGATAGTGAAAAATGTATAATAAAGAAGGGATAGAATGGATAAACAAGTGATTCATTATGGGGAGTTTCTATCGCCTATAGGTGCAATAACATTGTTTGCTAGTCCTAATGGAGTTAGTAGGCTCGATTTTGGTTGCCCTGAGGATGTGCTGCCTGCTGCTGAAACATGGTATAAAAAACATCATGTCAAAGCGGACCTTGTTTTCAATTCTGATATAATCGAACCCATCGTCATGCAACTGGAAGAATACTTCAGTGGAAAAAGAAGGTTCTTTGATCTAAAGCTTGATAAGATAGGAACGATTTTTCAACAGAAAGTATGGAACAACCTTTCGGAAATTCCATATGGTGAAACCCGGTCTTATCGAGATGTAGCTGTTGGTATTTCGGCACCAAAGGCTGTTAGAGCCATAGGCTCAGCTAACAATCGAAATCCACTTCCAATCATTGTACCGTGTCACAGAGTAATAGGAAGCAATGGTGCTTTAGTTGGATATGGTGGCGGTGTAGATAAAAAAGAATATTTATTATCACTTGAACAGCAGCATTCGATGCATGCCGTTCTACCGTAACAATATATAGTGCCAGTTCGCTATCTTGATAGCGAACTGGCTTTTTTGATTTGTTAGACTTAGGCATAAAGTTATAAAAAGAACTTCGTTTCTTGTAAAATAGCAAATGCATTCAAAAAAAGAGATACTAAAATATCTAGGGCGAAGAATGAGAGCAATTTGATACAGCTTTTAGTTTCAAGCCCTCATATGAGGAGTGAACATTATGAACAGCTTTTTATCCAAAAGTTTGATCTACGTAGCGGGATTATTTACATTAGCCTTTGGTGTTGTCCTATTAATTAATGCCGATGTTGGAATTGCCCCATGGGATGCTCTCTACGTTGCGCTTTCTGACCAACTAGGGTTTACTGTTGGAACATGGGTGTTTATTGTTGGTGGTATTTTAATTTTTATCAATAGTCTTATTATGATGAGGAAACCAAACCTAGCTGGTTTTATTCCAATTATTCTTCTAGGATTGTTTGTTGACCTCTTGAATTTACAAATTCTCACTTTCATTGATGTTGATGGAATCGTTACCAGGTGGATCTTATTTCTGGTTGGATTAGTTATCATGGGTCTTGGAATTGCAGTATACTTATTTGCATCTCTTGCATCTATTCCAAACGATGAACTCATGCTTGCCCTAACAGAAAGAACGGGTTGGAGTATTGGTATTACTAAGACATTAACAGAAGCACTTGCGTTTGTTCTGGCATTCTTGTTAGGCGGGCCAATTGGTGCTGGTACCTTTGTAGAAGTGCTTCTGCTTGGTATTCTTGTTGGTTGGTTTGATAAATTACTCAAGAAAATAACACACCCTTCAGCAGAGCCAGCTGTAAACCATTCCTGATTCCAAGTCATGTGTTTGATTCCCCTGTCATAAAGTGCGATGAGGGGGGACGCATATGGTGTGGGGAGACCAGTTGAAATCTTTCTGGAAAGAACAAGCAACTTGCTTACTAAATGGAACGGATCACTCAAGAATAGGAACCAGGCCTTCAGAGGAAGAAGAAGCAGTCAACCGTTATCGTAAACAGAGCCAAAATAGAGGAGCATCTGTTATTCGTATAAAAAATAAAGGGATCCTCCTGGGAAAAAAGACAGTCTCGACGAGCCAACTTTATGAATATCTTCTTCATCAGCAGTTTCTTATTAAACAGGGAGAGAAACTATATCAGGAAGAACGACTTGAAAAGAGATTGGCAAAAATGGTGGAGGGTGAACTTATTCTTGATCGATCAGCTGAGATAGAGGGAGGAACACTTCAAGTAGCAGAAGGTAAAGACAGCGGTGATGCTCGTCTGAAAGGTTCCTATTATGATCGGTTATCAGCCCTGAAATATGCTGAGAGATGGTGGGATGATGCGAATCCGTCTTATCAGTCGTTTGATGTAGATTGTACAAATTATATTTCTCAGTGTCTTCATGCAGGAAAAGCCCCTATGCGTGGTTACCCAGATCGCACTAAGGGATGGTGGATGAAAGGAAATAACTGGAGCTATTCATGGACTGTAGCTCATGCGCTTAGGTGGCATTTAAGTAGCTCGAAGAGTGGTCTTCGAGCTCGTGAAGTAGCGAATCCTGATGATCTCATTCCTGGAGATATTATTTGTTATGACTTTGATGGAGATGGCCACTGGCAACATACTACTTTCGTCGTAGATAATGATGAGAAGGGGTATCCTCTTGTCAATGCTCATACAACAAATAGCAGGATGCGCTATTGGGCCTATGAAGATTCTACGGCATGGACGCCTGAAATTAAGTATAAGTTTTTTCATATTGAGGATTAGAGAATGATATCTCCCAATCTAAAACATGCTATAATAGTATTGTTTTGAAGTGGAGGTGAATGAATATGTCTTTAAATATTGTACTGTTTCAGCCTGAAATACCAGCGAATACAGGGAATATAGCTAGAACATGTGCAGCAACAAATACAAGTCTACATCTAATTCGCCCACTAGGGTTTTCGACAGACGATAAAATGTTGAAACGTGCGGGCTTGGATTACTGGCAATATGCTGATGTACATTATTATGATTCTCTAGAGGAGTTCTTTGAAAAGAACCAGGGTGGAGAATATTATTATATTACGAAATACGGTACCAATACACATACTGACTTTGATTACTCAGATGTGAATGAGAATACGTATTTTGTTTTTGGAAGAGAAACGAATGGTTTACCAGACGAGTTGATTGAAAATAACAAAGAGCGTTGTCTTCGTCTCCCGATGACAGATCATGTTCGTGCTCTCAACCTTTCAAATACTGCTGCTATTATGGTATATGAAGCACTAAGACAGCAAAGTTATCCAGGAATGAAATAAAAAAGAACGACTTTCAGCAAAGAGCTGAAAGTCGTTCTTTTTTTGATAGAAGTTTAAGCGCGTTTCAGAGTTCAAAAACTTTGTTTCTGAATGCTCGTCTTCGCTTTTCGTGTCTAGCTACAGTGGGCAGACACTCGGTCACTTCACCTTTTCATCTGAATACAAAAACCGTGTTCAAATGAAAAGGCTCCAGTGCCTGCCGTGTCTAACCGCCCACTTCCGCTTTTCGTGTCTAGCTGCAGCGCCCAGCCTCTCGATCGCTTCACCCTTTAAAATGAACACAAAGACCGTGTTCTTTTTAAAGGGCTCCAGCGCTTGTCGAGGCTAAACGGGCGCTTTCGCTTTTCGTGTCTAGCTACAGTGGGCAAATCCTCCGGTTGTTTCACCCAATCGATTGAGACAAAAAGCGTCTCATTCTCATGGGTTCCAACGCCCTGCGGATTTAACCGCCCACTTTCGCTTTTCATGTCTAGCTACGACTCGCAGAAACTACGATATTTCACTCTTTCACCAGAACACAAAAGGCGTGTTCTAGTTCAAGAGTTCCAATATCTCCGTTTCTAAACGCTCGTCTTCGCTTTTCATGTCTAGCTGCAGTGGGCAGACACTCGGTCACTTCACCTTTTCAACTGAACACAAAAAACGTGTTCAAATGAAAAGGCTCCAGTGCCTGCCGTGTCTAACCGCCCACTTTCGCTTTTCGTGTTACCTACTACCTTTTTTGGTTTTGCTTGGTCGGTCGTTGTAGCCAGCTGTAAAGATGGCTGCTAGGAAAGCTAGGATTACTACTAAAATACCCAGGAAACTCATGGTCTCATCCTCCTCAGGTAAAATTGTGTCCAAATCTAACTCTCATTATAAACCATGTGCGGGAAGGCGTGAATGTTTTGAGGGGAATTCTTGTAGTGAGGAGTTGTTTGAATTGGAAAAAAACGTCGTTATTCGATAGGATAGAGAGAGAAACCTAAAGGAGGATTTATTTTATGTATGTTGTGATGAATGAATTGAAGGTCCCTGATGAAGCAAAAGACATGATGAAGCAGCGTTTTGGGAAAAGTGCTGATAGTATGAAGAACGTTGATGGTTGCTTAGAGTTTCTATTTCTTGAACAGTCGGCTGAAAACGGAAAGCTTATTGTATTTACGAAATGGGAAAGTGAAGAGGCTTATCAGAATTGGGTGCACTCCGATTCATTTAAGAACGCTCATAAAGAAAAGCGCGAATCCAAAGAGAAATCTCCAGCCACAGGAAATGAACTAAGCGAATTTACAGTAGTTTATCATACGTAAGGATGAGAGCCGGGCAACCGGTTCTTTTATTTTGTGCTTTTTCCATAACTGAGTAGAAACCCCCTAAATACTCGATTGAATCATTGGAAAGAAAGCCGAATGTTATTGGACATCCCCGCATAACATGTATTAAATCCGATGAACCAAACTTGGAGGGGGCTCTTAATGGATATCTTACGTAAAATCCAGCAGCATCGAGAAGAAGAGAGGCGGCTGAAGTGGGAAGGAACCTTCAGCGAGTATTTAGACATTATCCGGGAACGACCTGAAGTAGCGCAGTCAGCTCATTCACGTGTTTATAATATGATAAGAGATGCAGGGATTGATGAGATTGATGGGAAAAGAAGTTATTCTTTCTTCTCTGAAGAGCTTTATGGACTTGAGGAAGCAATCGAACGTCTGGTAGAGGAATACTTTCACCCTGCTGCCAAAAGGTTAGATGTCAGAAAACGTATTCTCTTGTTGATGGGTCCAGTAAGTGGTGGTAAATCAACTCTTGTTACGGTGCTGAAAAGAGGATTGGAGAAATATTCTCATGAAGATTCTGGTGCTGTTTATGCAATAAAAGGTTGTCCTATGCATGAAGATCCACTGCACCTTATACCACATCATTTGAGAGATGAATTCCACGATGAATACGGGATCCGAATTGAAGGAAGTCTCTCCCCACTAAACGTAATGCGCCTTGAGCAAGAATATGGTGGTCGTATTGAAGATGTGATGGTAGAGCGTATCTTCTTTAACGAGGATAAGCGGACAGGTATTGGTACATTTAGTCCTTCAGATCCCAAGTCTCAAGATATTGCAGATTTAACAGGAAGTATTGATTTCTCAACGATAGCGGAATTTGGATCAGAGTCTGATCCGAGAGCTTATCGATTCGATGGAGAATTAAATAAAGCCAATCGTGGAATGATGGAATTTCAGGAGATGCTGAAATGTGATGAGAAATTTTTGTGGCACTTGCTTTCACTGACTCAAGAAGGAAACTTTAAGGCTGGGCGCTTTGCGCTAATTTCTGCTGATGAACTTGTTGTAGCGCATACGAACGAAGCAGAGTATCGCTCTTTTATATCAAATAAAAAGAATGAGGCTTTACACTCTCGTATTATCGTTATGCCGGTTCCATATAATTTAAAGGTGAGTCAGGAAGAGCGTATTTATGAGAAGATGATTCGTGAAAGTGATGTAGCCGATGTGCACATTGCCCCACATGCTCTTAGAGTAGCTGCTATTTTCTCTATCTTGACGAGGTTAAAAGATACGAATCGTCAGGGAGTGGACCTTGTTAAGAAAATGCGACTCTACGATGGAGAAATTGTAGAAGGCTTTAATCAGGTAGATGTGGATGAACTTCATAAAGAGCATTCGGATGAGGGAATGAGCGGGATTGATCCGCGTTATGTTATTAACCGAATTTCCTCTACGATTATTAGAAAAGAAGTACCGTCAATTAATGCCCTGGATGTTCTTCGTTCATTGAAAGATGGACTTGATCAACATGCTTCTATCTCAAAAGAAGATAAAGAGCGGTATATGAATTTCATCTCCATTGCGCGCAAAGAGTATGATGAAATTGCAAAGAAAGAAGTACAAAAAGCTTTTGTTTACTCTTATGAAGAGAGTGCAAAGACGCTAATGGATAATTATCTTGATAATGTTGAAGCGTATTGTAATAAAAATAAGCTCCGCGATCCTCTTACTGGAGAGGAAATGAGTCCGGATGATAAGCTTATGCGTTCAATTGAAGAACAGATTGGCATTTCAGAAAATGCGAAGAAAGCATTTAGAGAAGAAATTCTCATTCGTATCTCTGCTTATGCCAGAAAGGGTAAGAAATTCGATTATAATTCTCATGAACGTTTGAGAGAAGCGATTCAGAAAAAGTTGTTTGCTGATTTAAAAGATGTAGTGAAAATAACGACGTCCTCCAAAACACCAAATGAAAATCAGCTCAAGAAAATCAATGAGGTTATCGCACGTCTCATCGATGAGCATGGATATAATTCAATTTCAGCCAATGAACTCCTACGTTATGTAGGTAGTCTCCTAAATCGATAATTAGAAGAAGCATGCCTCTTTAGGTATGCTTCTTTTTATGCTGCGATAAGGAGCGCTATGTATGAAATGGGTGAATATACTTAAAATAAGAAATTTTCTTGGTTCGTGGAATGGAATGCTGCTATAACGATGGAAGTGAGTGGTGAGAATATGAATTGTAATCGCTATCAAATACGTGTGTGCTTGTGCCGGCTTATTATGAGTGATAGATTAGACGTAAAGACGTATTGAAAAGAGGTTTGAGATGAAGAAGGAACGCAATCCGCTTTGGGAGTGGATCAAGGCTTTTTCAATAGCTGTAGTCCTGGCGATTGTTATTCGTGAATTTCTCATAACGAACTATGTCGTTCATGGTGAATCAATGATGCCAACGATCCAAGATGGGAATCGTTTAATTATTAATAAAATTGGTTATAAAGTCTCAGAGCCTGATCGATTTGATCTTGTTGTATTTCATGCGAATGAAGAAGAAGACTATATTAAGAGAGTTATTGGTCTTCCAGGAGATACGATCGAATATAAAAATGATGTTTTATATGTGAATGGTGAGAAAATAAAAGAACCTTATCTTGAGCGTTATAAGAAAGATATTTTTAACGGGAACCTCACTGAGAATTTCCATCTTGAAGATAAAACTGGAAAATCAGAGGTGCCCGAGGGATATTTATTTCTCATGGGGGATAACCGAAGACATAGCTATGATAGCAGGCATATTGGTTTCGTACCAATGAATCAAGTAGTAGGGGAAGTAAATCTACGCTACTGGCCACTTGAGAAAATTGATTTCACTTTCCAAAAATAAACTAAATATGGTTATTAAGGAAGAGAATCGGGGTACTATTACTATTGAGGTGATTCAAGATGGCGGATCATAAAGAAAAACCTGAGAACAGTTCAATGGCGATGAATGAAAAAGAAATGGCCGAACTCGGTAAAGAGATGGAAGAGCTAGACACAAATGATGAGATTAAGAAAAAGGGTAAACGTCCAGATCCGATTCAACACAAAAAGGAAAATGAAACAGAGTAACTCCCAATAAGGGAGTTTTTTTTGAATATAAACTGAGAAGGATAAAACATAAGTATAAATGGATGAAAGTCGTCCAATTCGAGTAGTTAGAGCAATAAAAGCTGTATTTGTCAGAATTAATTGTCAATTATCGCTTGTATTTGCATAGGATAAAGTATACTATTCAACGCAGCCGAAGGAAGTCCACATTAGGGTTAAGTTTCTGAACTAACATCATGAGCGATCATCGATCATTGAATAAATTTTCGCTAGAAATTTAATTTTTTTAGGAGGGAAATAAGGCATGAAAGACAAGGACTCCAACAATTTCGTCGTCTCTCAGGAGAATTGGTCCCTCCACCGAAAAGGCTATCAGGATCAACAACGCCATGCCGAAAAAGTTCAAGATGCTATCCAAAACAATCTCCCGGATCTCATCAGTGAAGAGAACATTATTTTATCTAACGGTCGAGATGTCATTAAAATACCAATACGTTCACTTGATGAGTATAAAATTCGTTATAACTATGATAAGTCTAAGCATGTTGGGCAAGGTGAAGGCGATAGCCAGGTGGGAGACGTTGTGGCAAGAGATGGTTCAGGGGAAAAACAGCCTGGGGCCGGTAAAGGTGAAGGGGCTGGAGATCAGCCAGGAGAAGATTATTATGAAGCAGAAGTTTCTCTGGTAGAACTGCAGGATATTTTATTTAAAGAACTGGAACTGCCGAATTTACGTGAAAAAGAAACAGCCGACGTAGTGAAAAAGAAAGTAGAATTTAATGATATTCGAAAAACTGGACTTATGGGTAATATTGATAAGAAAAGAACAATTCTATCAGCGTATAAGAGAAATGCAATTAGTGGAACACCATCAATTGCACCGATTTATCAAGATGATCTACGCTTCAAAACATGGAATGAAGAAATTAAGCGCGAATCTAAAGCCGTCGTTTTAGCCATGATGGATACAAGTGGTTCGATGGGAAAATGGGAGAAATATATGGCAAGAAGCTTTTTCTTCTGGATGTCACGTTTCCTACGATCGAAATATGAAACAGTGGAGATTGAGTTTATTGCTCATCATACAGAAGCAAAAGTCGTCACTGAAGACGATTTTTTTTCAAAAGGAGAAAGCGGAGGAACAATTTGCTCATCAGCATATCGCAAAGCGCTTGAACTCATTGATGAGAAGTATTCTCCAGCACGTTACAACATTTACCCATTCCATTTCTCAGATGGCGATAACCTGACGTCAGACAATACAAGATGTGTGAAACTGGTCAATCAAATTATGAAGGTCTCGAACATGTTTGGATATGGAGAAGTTAATGCTTATAATCGCCATTCCACCCTGATGAGTGCCTACAAAAATATACATGATCCTAAATTTAGGCATTATATTCTGAAAGAAAAGAAAGACGTCTATCACGCAATGAAAAGTTTCTTCCGAAAAGAAGAAATTCATTCATAAGCTTCCCAAAATGGGGAGCTTTTTTCTTTCAGTTAGGCTATGCGATTAAACGCTGTTATTTTCACTCAGAAGATCCACAAATTGAGAAGTCATAATAAGTTAACATTGCTTTTAGATCAGATAGGAAGGTACATACTAATAACAAGTAAAGCGTTGGAGGAATCATTATGAAATTCATTAGGTTTCTTTTTCTTTCCCTTCTTATCTTATTATTGATGCCTTATGATGTGACAGCTCAATCAAATGTGGTTGAAGTTCACTTTATTGATGTGGGACAGGCTGATAGCATTTTAATCACGTATGGAGAAAAAGCTGTGCTAGTCGACGCGGGAGATAATGGTGATGGAGAAGCGGTTTCAAATTATATAAAGAAGCTAGGCATTAGCCAATTAGATTATATTGTGGCGACGCATCCCCATCATGATCATATTGGTGGGATGGATGATGTGATAGAAAATTTCGATGTAAAAAATGTGATGATGCCCGATGTTTCTTATCCAACAGTTCATTATAAGTCCCTCATAAAGGTATTGAAGAAAAAAGACATTACCTTAGAAAAGGCACGAAAAGGTATGAAAATAAAACTAGGACATCAGGTGAATATACAGGTCATTTCACCTTCCAAAGAAGCAGAGTACGAGGATTTTAATGATTATAGTGCCGTATTACGGCTGAGTCATAAAGAGAATAGCTTCCTGTTGATGGGTGACGCTGGGGTAGAAGTAGAGAAGCAAATGCTAGAAAACGTTAAAAGGAAACAGCTTAAATCTGATGTTCTAAAAATGGGGCACCATGGTGCTAGTTCGGCTACATCAGAGACATTTCTTAAAGCTGTCACCCCAGAGACTGCTGTTATTTCAGTAGGTAAAAATAATCGTTATGATTTTCCAGATAAAAATGTGATTCAGAGATTAAATGAACATCATATTTCTGTTTTAAGAACAGATGAAATAGGGACGATTATTGCTACAAGTGATGGTGAGAACATTGTATTTCATACTGATAACAACCTAATTTCACATAAAAAGGATAAATAATAACTGGCGAAGGAGCTTACACTACATGTTGAAAGGCACCGCCTTTCTTGTCTGAACGATCATACACCTTGGGAGGAATGCTTGTGCATAACAATCTGCAAAACCTCATGTCTAAGAACATCGTATCCGTTACACCAGAGCAATCGATCCAGGAAGCAGCGGCTCTAATGAATCAGTATAATATTGGTTCATTACCTGTCATGAAAAATGGTCAGCTTTGCGGGATGGTCACAGATCGTGATATTACGACTCGTGCCACTGCAACTGGTGGAAATGCGGATTGTCAGGTGAGCCAATGTATGTCTAATAACATTGTCTCAGCTACATCTAACATGAGTGCAGAAGAAGCAGCGGCATTAATGGCTAAGAATCAGATCCGACGATTGCCTATTGTTGAAAACAATCAGGTAGTGGGAATGGTTTCGCTTGGAGATTTTGCGACGAAAACACCTGATCATCAAGAGGCCGCCACCGCACTATCGAGCATTTCTCAGAATGGAACAACACGAGGTTAAGAACCAAGAGACTGACAAATGTCAGTCTCTTCTATTTCGTTCATCCTATGATAAAATCAGGATAGAATCATGTGGAAATAGGGTACATAGTAATATAGATGGAATGTGGAGGGAAAGCATATGTCAGAATTAGATGTATCGAAATTCGAAAAAAAGATTGAGATTAGGCAAATTCATCACGAAGATATAGATGAAATCCTTTCATTACAGAAAAAATGTTTTCCTGGAATGGATCCCTGGAAAAGAGAGCATCTTGAGAGTCACCTGGAAATTTTCCCAGAAGGGCAATTTTGTGTAGAACTCGAAGGAGAAATCATAGGCTCCTGTTCAAGCTTAATGGTGAACTTTGATGAATATGATGATCAGCATACGTGGGATGACATTACGGATGAAGGATATATTACAAATCATAACCCCGATGGCTATAACCTTTATGGTATTGAAGTGATGGTGCATCCGGAATATAGAAGGATGAAAATCGGTAAGCGTCTTTATGAGGCACGAAAAGATCTTGCGCGAGAATTAAACGTCAAGAGTATTATCATCGGAGGGCGAATTCCGAATTACCATAAACACGCGAATGAAATGAAAGCATCAGAATACGTAGAAGAAGTGAAGTTCCAGAACATATATGATCCTGTTTTAACGTTCCAGCTCATGAATGGATTTAATGTAATGAGAATAAATCCGAACTATTTACCAGATGATAAAGCTTCAAAGCAATTCGCTACTTTAATGGAGTGGAATAACGTTGAATACAAAGCCGTGACAAGAAGGCACTTTAGATCGTCATTCCCCGTTCGAATTTGTGCGATACAATATGCGATGAAGAAAATCTCTTCCTTTGAAGAATTTGCAAACCAAGTGGAATATTATGTTGATGTGGCAGCAGATTTTGGTTCTGATTTTGCTGTGTTTCCTGAGATCTTTACGACACAACTAATGTCGTTCATGGATGAAAAAATACCAAGCAAAGCTGTTCGGCGTTTAACAGAATATACAGAGCCGTATATCGAGCTTTTTACAGAATTAGCTGTAAAGTATAACGTTAATATAATTGGTGGTTCTCATTTCGTTTTAGAGGATGAAAAGATCTATAATATAGCTTATTTGTTTAGAAGAGACGGAACGATTGAAAAGCAATATAAAATTCATGTTACTCCAAACGAACGTCGTTGGTGGGGAATTCATGGTTCAGATGGTATTGAAGTTTTTGATACAGATTGTGGTAAAATTGCGATCCAAATCTGTTATGATATCGAATTCCCTGAGCTTGGAAGAATTGCGACAGATAAGGGCGCTAACATTCTATTTACACCTTTCTGTACCGACGATCGTCAAGGGTATCTACGCGTACGTTATTGTGCGCAGGCTAGAGCGGTTGAGAACCAAATTTATACAGTCATTGCCGGTACGATTGGTAACTTATCTCAAGTAGAGAATATGGATGTTCAGTATGCACAATCAGGGATTTTTACCCCTTCAGATTTTGCTTTTTCAAGAGATGGAATTGCTGGTGAATGTCACCCGAATATTGAAACTGTGGTGGTAGGAGATGTAGATCTTGAGATTCTTAGAAGACAACGTCAATCTGGTACGGTACGACAGTTACGAGATCGCCGAAAAGATTTATATGAGATACATTACAAAAAGTAAGCAGCTTTGCGGCTTGCTTTTTTTGTCGAATTTAAGCGAATGGTGTTTTTTTCCTATATAGCATTGGCGTACGATTCAATTCATATTATGATAATTAGAGAAAAGGAGAAAATCTAGCCAAAATGCAGGATTTTAACAGGTTTTCTCGAATTGATAAAAATTAAAGAAGATTTACATAATAGGAGGCAATAATGGACTGGAAAAATGAATATAAAAGATGGGTATCAGCAACTTCCCTTGACGAAGAATTGAAAAAGGATCTTGAAGCATTAAAAGGACAAGACCAATCACTTGAAGATGCATTTTATAAAAATCTTGAATTTGGCACGGGTGGCATGAGGGGAGAAATAGGCCCTGGTACGAATCGAATGAATTTATATACGATTCGAAAAGCCTCTGAAGGTCTTGCGCAATACATAGATGCACATGGTGAAGCTTACAAGAAAAGAGGAGTAGCAATTGCTTACGATTCGCGTCACAAGTCTCCTGAGTTCGCTATGGAAGCTGCGAAGACCCTTTCGAGCCATGGCATTCAAACGTATGTTTTCGAAGAACTCCGCCCCACTCCAGAGCTCTCGTTCGCGGTTCGAACTTTAAATGCTTGCGCTGGAATCGTTATCACAGCGAGTCATAACCCACCAGAGTATAACGGTTATAAAGTTTACGGAGAAGATGGAGGTCAGCTACCACCTAAGGCTGCTTCAGAAGTGATTTCATATGTAGACGGTGTTGACAATGAGTTAGAAGTGAAGGTTACGTCCGAGCAAGAACTGAAAGAAAAAGGACTTATTCAAATGATTGGCGCAGAAATTGATCGCCAATATGTAGAACAATTAAAAACGCTTCGCGTAAATCAAGGATTACTTTCTAAAATGGGCGAGCAATTAAAAATCGTCTTCACGCCTTTGCACGGAACAGCGAATATTCCTGTTAGGGAAGGTTTGAAAGCTTATGGATTTTCAAATGTAACTGTTGTAAAAGAACAGGAGTTACCAGATCCTAATTTCTCTACAGTGTCTTCTCCAAACCCAGAAGAACATGCTGCGTTTGAATTAGCCATTCAATATGGGGAGCAGGAGGATGCTGATATACTTTTGGCTACAGATCCGGATGCAGACCGTGTTGGTGTAGCTGTGAAAAACAAAGAGGGTAAGTATGTGGTCCTGACTGGAAATCAAACAGGTGCACTATTGTTGAACTACATCATTACTCAGAAAAAAGAAAATGGAGAGCTGCCGGAAAATGGCGCAGTTCTTAAAACAATTGTTACTTCTGAAATTGGTCGTAAGATTGCGGAGGATAACGGTCTTACTTCATATGATACGCTTACAGGATTTAAATTTATTGGAGAAAAGATTAAAGAATTCGAAACAACTGGGGAGCATACTTTCCTATTTGGCTATGAAGAAAGCTATGGCTATCTTGTTGGTGACTTTGTTCGAGACGAAGATGCTGTTCAAGCATGCCTCGTAGCAGCTGAAGTTGCTGCTTTCTACAAGTCTAAAGGAATGACGCTTTATGAAGGTTTGCTCGAAGTATTTGAACAGTATGGATTTTATCAGGAAGGTCTTGAATCGTTAACACTGAAAGGAAAAGAAGGGGCAGAGAAGATCGTTTCTTTACTTGCGAAATTCCGTGAAGAGCCGCCTACTGAAGCAGCTGGATTACGAGTGCAAAGCGTAGAGGATTATGAGACAAGCAAAAGAACGTTTTTAGGTAGTGGTGAAAGTGAGCAAATTGAATTGCCTACTTCTAATGTATTGAAATATATTTTAGAAGATGGATCATGGTTCTGCCTTCGTCCTTCAGGAACTGAGCCGAAAGTGAAATTTTATTTTGGCGTAAATAGCGATAATCTTGAAAACAGTCAAAGCAAATTGGCTGAACTTAGATCGTCCGTAATGGGTAAGGTTCAAGAACGTTTGGGATAAAATAAAATAATGAAAAAGAAAACCAGGACAAATCTTTCGTCCTGGTTTTCTTGATGAGTTTCCTTTAAAAGCACAACATGTGTCTTATGCTAAACTGAGACACGAAAAAAATCGGCTAGTTCAGCCGATTTTTCTACTATTGGTGAAGTTGTTGTTTATTCAATTGATGTTCGTATTCAGCTTTGTTCATACGAATGAGATGAAATACTTTGTCTTTCGTTTCGCTATCTAGTTTCTCGAGAATTTTACCTGCTTTATACTCGTTTGAGGTAACAATCTTTCGATAAATTTTAGATAACCGTTTATCATCTTCGGATAAATCCAAAAGGCACTGCCTCCTTATAATGAACTAAACCTTTTTCCTATCCTTAAATTACGATTTATTTTACAATATATGAAGAGAAGTAGCAAGAAATTAATTTATTTATGACAGAATATTCTTATTCATAGAAACATAAATGAACACGAAAGGGAGTTATATCATGGAATATACAAATGAAATGAAAAACCGTTTAAAAAGAGTTGAAGGTCAAATTCGTGGTGTTCTTCGTATGCTTGAAGAAGAGAAAGATTGCAAAGATGTAATCACTCAGCTATCTGCTAGCAGAACGGCGATTGACCGTACGATAGGTTTAATAGTTGGTTCTAATCTAGAGGAGTGTATTCGTGAACAGCTTGATAAAGGCGAGTCTACAGAAGATGTTGTAAAGGAAGCTGTTCAACTTCTCGTTAAGAGCCGTTAAGGATTATTAGGATATTGAATAAAATATCATGAGAATCCTAGTACCTTTTTAAAATGGATACACGACTCAATAAATCATACCCCTCCTTCGTTTTCAAAAGTAAGATGGGAAATGTTCTTTGACAATAGCTGTCTTAAGTATTTGGTATAGTTCCACCTAAAATCGGTATGATAGTGAATAATGGATAAACTCTGCTATTTACAACTTTTGTACTTACGAAGCTATGTGTTAATTAGGCATTTAGTCAATGTTCTTTGGTAAAAGGAGGAGCTAATGAGAAATTTGATAATCGGGATCGTCGTCCTTAGTGGTTTTTTAGCTTTTGGTTTGCAAGTTTTTACGGATAATAAGAATGTTAACGTTATAAATCAAGCAGAACCAGCGAAGCAAGTGTCAGGAGCTGTTGAAGTAGGATTGCAAAAAGGAGATAAGGCACCTGATTTTACATTATATTCACTAGAAGGGGAAGAAGTGAGCCTCTCTGATTACAAAGGGAAGGTAACTTTTATTAATTTCTGGACGACCTGGTGCCCCCCTTGTAAAAAAGAAATGCCGGATATGCAGGAGTTTTATGAAGAAAAGGCAGAGGAATACGATGCAGAAATTCTTTCTATAAATATTACGACCAACGAATCTTCTTCTCAAGTTGTGGAAGATTTTGTGAAAGAGAATGCTCTTACCTTTCCAGTATTGTTGGATGAAAATGGTGAGCAATCAAATACTTTCGCTACTATAACAATACCAACGACGTATTTAGTTGACAAAAATGGTATAATAATGAAGAGGGTAATAGGTCCTATGAATAAAGAACAAATGGTTGAGTTGGCCCCTTCAGTGGAATAAAAGAGGTATTGTTAGGAGAGGTATGAGCTTCCGTTCGCTCAATCGTTCTTTAAAAGAAACGATGTTTTAAAATTGCGAAGGATAAACAGTTGACGCATAAGGGGGAGTGAACTGTGACTAATTTAGGATTTGGTGTCATGTTGTTTTTGATGTTGGGATTTGTCCAATATAGCTGGATTTATGAGCCAGTGAATGGGGTTGGGATTGAATTTAAATCAAAATGGTCCTACATTTCAATGTCGGTTTTTCTTGGTTTACTTGTGGGTTATCTCATTACGACGGGGATCTATCAGATTTATTAGAAGTATACGAATGCTATAAATTATTTTCGCATCTCGTTCCTATGGTTCATTTGTAGTTTTACAGCTCTTATTGACGAGACGGGGATTAGGGCTTATGATTTAAATATACTAAAACTAGCCTCAGACAGGTTAGACGGCGATTTTTCTGAAAGAAAAACCTTTCATTTTCATCGCCCTTTGTCGATTGTTCGACAGGGGGCGATTTTTTTATTGTCTTATTTTATACCATTCATTGAATTCCTTTAAAAAAGGTAAGCATGAGATAAATGATGGGAGGATCATCGAATGTGGAAATATGTATTACTTGTTTTATTTGCAGGATGTAGTTTAGGTTCATTGTCTACAATTACGAAAATAGGGATTTCTAAAGGATTTTCAGTAGGAGAATTATTAGCTGGTCAATTCTTTATTGGATGGCTCGTTCTAATAGTTCTCGTTGTTCTTTCTAAGAAAAAACTAAAATTACAAGGCTTAAAATTTATTCTAATCGGTGGAGTGGCTATCGGTTGTGTTTCTATTTTCTATACGCTTGCTGTATCCAAACTGCCAGCTTCTATTGCGGTGCTTCTTCTCTTTCAATTCACTTGGATCGGCCTCCTACTTGATTCTCTCAGTCAAAAAAGATGGCCAGAACCTAAAACGTTCGTATCAGTTATTATTCTCCTCATAGGGACATTTCTAGCGAGTGGAGTAGTAGGAGCTAAGGAATTCATTTATGATCCGATCGGTATTTTACTGGGCCTTCTTGCAGCAATCTGTTTTGCCATCTATATTTTTATTATGAGTAAAACATCAGCAGAAGTTCCTGCTGTTCAAAAAAGCTTTTATATGGTTACAATAGCTGGTATTCTCGTCTTAACTGTGTTCTCCCCTGAGTCACTTTTCCAAGGGGATATATCAGGTGAATGGTGGATGTTTGGTTTGTTTTTAGCGCTTCTCGGAAATATATTTCCGGTCTTATTTATGGCCATTGGTGTACCTAAAGTAGGTTCAAGTGTTGGAACGATTTTAAGTTCCTCAGAGCTTCCAGCGGCAGTGCTTTTATCGGCGATTTTTCTTCACGAAGCGGTTCATCTTGTTCAATGGGGAGGCGTTTTGTTGATTTTGATTGGCATTGTCATCTCCCAGTGGAATGTAAGCTATGACCAACAGTCAGAAAAAAAGCAGCATAATTCTCTGTAACTGACAAATACAAGTTCTAGAAAACGAATGTATATCCTTATAACCTATTTTTGTAAAGGGGAAGTTGCGTAATGGAATTGTTACGTATTCAAGACACATGGATTGAACTTGGTATTGCACTCGGTATTTTCCTTCTTTTTCTAGTAATGAGGAAAATTTTCGCGAAATATATATTTAATGTTTTTCTTAAATTAAGTAGAAAGTCTTCTACAGAATTTTTCACACACCTCTTCCTTGCTTTTGAGAGGCCGTTACGAATGTTATTCGTAATAATTGGTTTGTATATTTCTGTACGTTACGTGTCATTCCTAGATCATCATAATGAATTTTATAAAGAGGTTATGAGATCGTCGTTAATTTTTCTTACTGCATGGGGATTATATAACCTTTCCTCATCGTCATCACTGTTTTTCCAAACAGTTAACAGCAAATATAATCTAAAAATTGATCAGCTTCTTATTCCATTTCTATCAAAAACACTTCGTCTTTTAATTGTTGCTATGACGTTTAGTGTTATCGCAGGAGAATTCGGCTATGACGTTAACGGCTTCATTACTGGGCTTGGACTTGGAGGTTTAGCGTTTGCTCTTGCTGCAAAAGAGACGATTGAAAACTTCTTCGGTGGAATAGTGATCATTACTGAGAAGCCATTTTCGATCGGTGAATGGATTAAAACACCGAGTGTAGAAGGCGTGGTTGAGGATATTACGTTTAGAAGTACTAAAATTCGTACTTTTGCCCAGGCGCTGGTGACAGTTCCGAACGCGCGATTAGCGAATGAGAATATTACGAACTGGTCCAAAATGGGTAAGCGGCAAATTACCTTTCATTTAGGAGTAACGTATAATACACCATCAGAAAGACTTGAAACGTGTATTAATCGAATTGAGAAAATGCTTCGCGATCATGAAGAAATTCATCCCGAGACTATATTTGTGTCATTTGATGAGTTTAATCATAGCAGCCTTGATGTTTTTCTTTATTTCTTTACCAACACAACCACGTGGGGGGACTTTTTGAATGTAAAACAAGATGTGAATTTTAAAATTATGAAAATAATGGAAGAAGAACATGTTGCTTTTGCATTTCCTACACAAACTCTCCATGTGGAAACAACTCCGTCACATGAAGAAGAGAAAATGTATAACTAAAAGAAAGGCAGGTCCTCCATGGAGAGACCTGCCTTTTCTTATGCGCTTTTTTTAGTAAGGGCTTTTTGCTCTTTAGTAGAAGGTTTTCTTTTGCTCCAAATGGTAGCTAGGATCGGACCAGAGATGTTATGCCATACACTAAAAATAGCGCTTGGTACTGCGGCGATGGGATTAAAATGAGCAGAAGCAAGTGCTGCGCCTAGACCAGAATTTTGCATCCCGACTTCAATCGAGATGGCGCGTTGATCGGGTTCGGGGAGTTGCAGTAATTTGGCAAGAAAGTAGCCAACGACAAGGCCAAGTATATTATGAAGAATAACAATTGAGAAAATAATGAGTCCCGTTTCTGCAATCCGGTCTTTGCTTGCCCCAACGACAGCTGCAACAATAGCGACGATTGAGATAACTGAAACAAGTGGAAGGACTTTAACACTCTCAGCAACTTTTTCTTTAAAAATTAGTTTTACTACAAAGCCAAGTGTAATGGGAATAACGACCATTTGGAAGATGGAAAGGAAAAGATCACCTGCAGATACAGGTAGCCATTGACTCGCAAATAAGAGAACGAGAGCAGGTGTTACTAAAGGAGCCAGTAGTGTAGAAACGGCTGTGATCGCTACTGATAAAGCTGTGTTTCCTTTCGATAAGTAAGTGATGACGTTTGAAGCAGTCCCCCCAGGACAACATCCAACAAGAATTACACCGACAGCAATTTCAGCTGGTAATTGAAAAATAACGGCCAGACCGTAAGCGAGCAAAGGCATAACAATAAATTGTGCAGCTACACCGATAGCAACGCTTTTTGGTTGTTTCACTACTTCCTTGAAATCCTTTGCAGATAAGGTCATCCCCATGCCAAACATAATAACTCCGAGTAAGATTGTTATGTATGATGTAATCCATGTAAATCCATTAGGGAATATAAACCCGAGTACTGCAAAAAGAATGACCCAAATCGCAAAAGTATTCCCCGCAAAATGACTTGCCTTCTCAAGAGCTCTCATTTCATCACATCCTTAGAAAATTTAATCCTGATTATACGCCTATTCGTGCAATTTTCAATACAATCTGACAATTTAATAAAACATTTTTGAATAACGATTTTTTCACGTTACTCATGAACCTACTTGTCCGGTCATACATATTAGTAAGCAATTCATTTAGGAGGGAATGACATGTCTACAGAGAAAGAAATCTTTTACGCTATAGAAGAGATTACAGAAATAGCAAAAGGGTTTGGGCTCGATTATTACCCTATGCGTTATGAGATATGTCCAGCAGACATTATTTACACGTTTGGAGCTTATGGAATGCCAACTCGCTTCTCACATTGGAGTTTTGGTAAGCAATTTCATAAGATGAAGCTACAATATGACCTGGGGCTAAGTAAAATCTATGAGCTTGTTATTAATTCTGACCCATGCTACGCCTTTCTGTTAGATACGAATAGTTTAATTCAGAATAAACTCATTATTGCTCATGTACTTGCTCACTGTGACTTCTTTAAGAATAATATTCGTTTTTCAAATACGCGAAGAGACATGGTTGAGAGTATGACAGCAACCGCTGAACGGATCGCTTATTATGAGCATCACTATGGAAAGGCTGAAGTGGAGAGCTTTCTTGACGCTGTTCTCTCCATACAAGAACATATTGATCCTTCGATAATGAGACCAAGATTGACGTATAATCTTCAAGATGAAACCCCGATTCCAGTGAAGCCTGATTCTCGATATAATGATTTGTGGTCAATCGATAAGGATGAGCTAGCGGACGAGCCAGCTCCGACGAAAAAGAAGAAGTTTCCACCGCAACCCGAAAAGGATCTTCTTCTCTTCATTCAGGAATATAGCGCGGAGCTTGAGGACTGGCAGCGAGATATTATGACGATGATGAGAGAGGAAATGCTGTATTTCTGGCCACAGCTTGAAACAAAGATCATGAATGAAGGATGGGCAAGTTATTGGCATCAGCGAATTCTTCGTGAAATGGATTTAACTACGGATGAAGCAATTGAATTCGCTTCACTCAATGCAAATGTTGTGCAACCTTCACGAACACGTATTAATCCTTATTACCTCGGTCTTAAAATCTTTGAGCATATTGAGGAAGTGTATGATCATCCTACAGAGGAAATGAAGCAGCGCGGATTCGAAATAGGTAAAGGAAGAGAGAAGATGTTTGAAGTTCGTGAAGTGGAAGCTGATATTTCATTTATCAGGAATTACCTTACAAAGGATCTTGTATATAAAGAAGATTTGTATTTGTTCCAAAAGAAGGGACGCGATTACAAAATAGTTGATAAAGAATGGGAGCATATTCGTGATCAGCTAGTGACAATGAGAGTAAATGGTGGATTCCCATATTTAACTGTAAGCGACGGGAACTACATGAAAGCTGGAGAAATGTACCTTCATCATTCTTTTGAAGATACAGAGCTTGATCTTCAATATTTAGAGCGAGTTCTACCGTACGTCCATCAATTATGGGGGCGCCCGGTTCATATGGAAACGCGAGTGGAGGATAAGGAAGTTCTCTTTTCGTATGATGGAAAGAAGTTGCATCGTAGGTACTTGTAGCAAATGGATTTCCTGAGTGACTTAAGCGATCATTTCTGGCTGTATCTACTCTCCATAACGCTAGCTGGTGCTTTAGGAGGGATTGGTAATATCCTGATCTCAGGTGAATTTCAACGGTTTCGAAAAGTAGTCAATCAACAAAATAATGCAGTCTATTACAATATTGGATCAATAAAAGAGCCACTAGTTGGTGGAATTGGTGGGATATTAACGACGTTATTATTTATTGAAACAGCTTCAGGTCAATACTTGCTCTATTTAGCGCTACTCACAGGGTTCGGGAGCAGCGCTTTTCTAAAGCGTTATATCGAGCAAAAAACAGATCATATTGTTGAACAAAATAACAAACTGATTCAGAGTGAAAATATTCAAACGTATCACTATGAGAGCGAAACGAATGGCTCAGTTGTTAAAGGGATTATGAGTCCATCGCCAGTTTATTTAACTCAATCAGAGATAGAGCGGCTTACAATCCTTCAAGCCAAGGTGGGAGAAGCAATAGGTCCAAAAGAAGCGAAGGTATATCAATGTGAAATTAATTCGCTTCTTAGCCTGGGGAAACAACGCTCATTTTAACCGATGCAACTATTGTGAAGATATGAGATCTAGCGTATTATATATGTGATAATGCACATATAAAGGGGATCTCAAATGAAGAAGTTCATGAAACGACTGTTCGTTATCGTTCCACTGATATTACTAGTCCTTGCGATCGTGGTCTTCTTCTGGGCAAAAGCTTCTTATGAACCAACAGAGGAAGCTTTAGGGTACCTGGAAGAGTCAAATGAAAGTGAATTAACATTTGGATCACAACATGCTGACAAAGGGATTATTTTCTATCAAGGCGGCAAGGTAGAGGAAGAGGCATATGCTTTTTTAGCTCACCAGCTTGCAAAGGAAGGTTATTTTGTAGTAATCCCTCGTCTGACGTTAAACCTGGCCATTTTAGATGGAGATAAAGCATCTGAAATGATAAGTAAATATGACGATGTAGGGGAATGGTACATTGGTGGTCATTCTCTCGGAGGCGCTGTGGCATCATCATTTGCTATCGAACATCCTGATGAAATCCAAGGGTTGTTTTTACTTGCAGCTTATCCAATTGAAGATATGTCTGAACTGTCTATACCGACGCTTACGATCTATGGTAAAGATGATGGAGTGGCAGTCCTATCTGATCAAAAAGAAAAAGAAGAGTTGCTCTCTTCTTTAGCAGAGATACACATTATCGAAGGGGGCAACCATGCCAACTACGGCATGTATGGTGAACAAAAAGGTGATAACCCAGGTTCCCTCAGTTCTGATCAACAAATCAAAGAGGCTGTTCGAACAATTACAACGTGGATAGAAGAATAAACCAAAATAAAGAGCCGTCTATGATGGTTCTTTATTTTGGTTTTATTTCTTTTGTCACGTTTTACTTTACTCAAGCGTGCCAATTATTTAGGGATTCTTTTTAAAGAAACGGGAATAAGGAATAATACGTAAGAAGATTCTCAATAATGGATGATATAGGAAAGAGATTGACAGAGAGCGTATATGGGTTAAGATAGGGAATGTGATGAACCAACCCTCAGAGGGGATGGAAGAATGTATTACGTGAAAAGGCTGTGGATGCTTTGTTAAGATCTCGTTTTCGACGGATACGGTTAACTTCTGTTCAGTTAATCGTTTTGTTTTATTTAATAGCGGTAACGGTTTCTACCTTTCTAATTGGTTTACCGATTGCCCATCAATCTGGCGTGCAGCTATCCTTTATTGATGCCTTATTCACAGCCGTGAGTGCGGTAAGCGTGACAGGTCTTTCTGTTGTGTCGATATCGGATACTTTTAGCGTTCCTGGAATCTTTATTCTTGCTGCTGTCCTTCAAATTGGCGGGATTGGTATTATGACGCTTGGTACGTTTGTCTGGCTTGTGATGGGCAAGAAGATCGGATTAAAAGAAAGACAGCTGATAATGACTGATCAAAACCAATCCACATTGTCTGGCTTAGTACAATTGATGAAGCAAATTCTTGGATTAATTTTCATAATTGAATTAGTTGGCGCTCTTGTCCTTGGTACTTATTACCTTCGCTTCTTTGAGACATGGCAGGAAGCTTACCTTCAGGGATTTTTTGCTGCAGTGAGTGCAACGACAAACGGCGGTTTTGATATTACGGGAAGTTCTCTTCAGCCATTTGCACATGACTATTTCGTTCAATTTATTCATATATTATTAATTATCACAGGAGCCATTGGTTTCCCTGTGTTAATTGAAGTTAAAAACTTTTTATTTGCTAGACAGAATAGCCATCGATATAAATTTTCTTTATTTACTAAATTAACAACAATGACTTTCTTTGTACTCGTTGTTTCAGGAGCTATCCTTATTTGGGCATTTGAAGCGAATTCATTCTTTGCCGGTAAGAATTGGCATGAATCGTTCTTCTATGCCATGTTCCAATCAGTGACAACGCGTAGTGGTGGCCTATCTACAATGGATGTAAATCAGTTTCAAGAGCCTACACAGTTGTTGATGTCAGCCTTAATGTTTATTGGTGCTTCTCCAAGTAGCGTAGGTGGTGGTGTGCGTACAACTACATTTGCGATTGTGCTACTCGCTATTTTCTTCTTTGCAAAGGGTGGTACGTCAATTAAAGTGTTTGGACGAGAATTGCATCATGAGGATATTCATAAAGCCTTTGTTGTGTTTACCGTGGCGATTATCGTGTGGAGCTGTGGAATTATTATGCTTTCCTTCTCAGAACCATATCCAATCGTGGCTATTATTTTTGAAGTATCGTCAGCCTTTGGTACCACAGGTTTATCGATGGGCGTGACACCAGGTTTAAGTACTTTTGGCAAAATTGTTATCATGTGTTTGATGTTTATTGGTAGAATTGGAATTCTTTCGTTCCTCTTCCTTATTCGAGGAACAGTTCTTCGGGAAAGATACCATTATCCAACTGAACGAGTGATTATAGGTTAATTATAAAAAAGCAGGGGGAAATGATCCTCTTGCTTTTTTTGTGTTTAATTCTTTAAGTTTTCTTTAGTTCTAATATCTTTGTTTCTAAAGGCTCGTCTCCGCTTTTCATGTCTAGCTGCAGTGGGCAGACACTCGGTCACTTCACCTTTTCATCCGAACACAAAGACCGTGTTCAAATGAAAAGGCTCCAGTGCCTGCCGTGTCTGAACGCCCACTTCCGCTTTTCGTGTCTAGCTGCGACTCGCAGAAACTGCGATATTTCACTCTTTCACCAGAACACAAAAGGCGTGTTCTAGTTCAAGAGTTCCAATATCTCCGTTTCTAAACGCTCGTCTCCGCTTTTCATGTCTAGCTACGCGGGCCAAATCCTCTGGCTGTTTCGCCCACTCGAATGAGACAAAAAAGCGTCTCAATCTCATGGGCTCCAACATCCTGCGGATTTAAGCAGGCCCGCTCCGCTTTTCATGGTCATATTTACCAAAAAAAATTGGTATATAAATATCGGGAATTCACAAACTAGTTGTACAAAGGAGGTGATTGACATGGCTCAACAACAAAACAGACAAGGAAGCTCTAACAACCTTGTAGTACCTGGTGTAGCTCAAGCTATCGACCAGATGAAGTATGAAATCGCTACTGAATTCGGAGTGCAACTTGGTCCAGATTCAACTTCTCGCGCTAACGGATCTGTTGGTGGAGAAATCACAAAGCGTTTGGTTCAAATGGCTGAACAACAGCTTGGCGGTTACCAAAAATAATTTTATACCATGGCTGTAAGGGGTGGACTTGTCCATCCCTTCTTGCGTGATTCGATACATAGAAGGAGAGGGTAGCATGTCTTTTGAATGTCCACTCTGTAATAGCTTTGCTGCTATCCAGCTTGTTTGTCAGGTATGTGAAGATAAACTAACAGATAAGGGAAGAGAAGCAGAGTATTACGATGAGTACAGTGCCTATGAATCGATTGAGTCGACTAAAAAAATGGACGGATTCATAAGTAAAGCACATGAATGTCCTCATCTTCTATCATGTCCAACTTGTGGTTGGAATGATGTTTACTTAATTGAAGAATGGAGTACATAGCAAAGAGCTGCCTTGTCTGGCAGCTCTTTGTCTCCATTTAAGAAGAAGGGATATATAGTTTTTTCTCAAGAATGCTTTGAATGACATTGAGAATCGTTGTAAAGAACCAGTAGATGAAGGCTGCTGTTAATAAGATTGGTAAGACTTTAAAGTTTGATGCGGCAATTTGATCTGCGTTATAGGTTAATTCTGAAATCGTAAGTACTGAAGCAAGAGAAGAGGCTTTAACGATATCAATTAAAGAATTCCACACCGGTGGAATGGCTCTTCTCCATGCTTGAGGTAGGATAACCTCTTTGTAAATTAACGATTTTTTCATACCGAGTGACATTGCGGCTTCCCATTGTCCCTTTGATAGGGAGAGAATAGCTGCGCGAAATGACTCTGAAATATAAGCACCAAAATGTAAAATAAGTCCAGTGTAGGCGGCCTGCCAGGCTGTTAATTGAATATCCACTGAAACAAGACCATAATACAAAATAAATAATTGAATAAGAAGAGGTGTGCCTCTAAAGAACGAGACGTACAATTTCGCTATTCCAGATGCGATTTTGCTTTTTGAAAGACGTAACAAAGCGATGAATAAACCAACTAATAGGGCACCAAATATTGAAAAGAAACTAAGTAGAAGTGTATTCTTCGCCCCTTCCAGAAGAAAGGGCAAAGAATTTATTAACACATCAGTTGTCTCACTCACTTACATTTTCTCCATTAAAATATTCTTTAGAAATGTCTGCAAGCGTTCCATCTTCCTTCATTTCTTGTAGTGCACCGTTGATCTTTTCAATAAGCTCTTCGTTTCCTTTTGGTAGGGCAAAGGCCATTTCTGTTTTGTTGAATGTTTCTCCAACGCCTTTTACTTTATAATCCTGTTCAGGAAGCTCAGTTAAAATGAAGAGACGATCATTCATCGCTGCTTCAATGTTACGTTCGTTACTAAGATCTGTTAACACCTGGTTAGCGCCCTTGTAGATTTTCGTTTCAGCACCAGCTTCTTCAGCAGCCTGAGCATAGTTACTTCCCTGGGTAGTTCCTACGGTTTTTCCTTCAAGATCTTCTATACCTTTAATATCATCGTTATTCTCGTTAACGATCACTTGTCCACCTGAATAAGTGTATGGTTCTGTAAAATCAAATTGCTCTTTACGATCATCTGTGATCGTTACTTGATTGGCGACCATATCGATGCGTTCTGTTTCAAGTGAAGATAGAAGTCCTTTCCATTCAATCGCTTTAAATTCGGCTTTCATTCCGATACGATCGGCAACTTCACGTGCAACCTCGACATCGTAACCTGTAATTTCGTTATTATCATCTCGATAGCTGAATGGTGGATAAGTTGCTTCTGTTCCAATTAATAGGGTTTCTTGCTCTTTTGAACTGCCTTCTTCGTTATTTTCTGTATTATCATTGCTACCGCAGGCAGCAAGTACAGTAAGTGTTAATGCAAGCACCAACCCTAGCATCCATTTTTTATTCAAAATAACATCCTCCTTTTAATTCCTACAAAATTGATGTGAATTATAAATTTATTGTAGTTAGCATTTAACTTAAAGTCAATCAAGAAACATTATTGACGTTAATTTACCGCTTCATGCAAGAAGATAAATAAAAAAAGCTTCCTCGGTTTAAGAGGAAGCTTTCCCTATCATTTTATTAACGAATGCGCAGTTCTGATTCAGTATCAAAGAAGTGACATTTGTTCATATCAAAAGCAAGGCTGATGTTTTGACCATTTTGAATATCCGTACGAGAGTCAACACGAGCTACAAAATCTTGATCAGCTACTTTGGAATAAAGATATGTTTCAGCACCCATCAATTCGGCTACATCAATGACAGCACTTACTTTAGTATCCTGTGAAGATTCGATGAAGACAGGCTCATCATGGATATCTTCAGGACGAATACCAAGCATAACTTCTTTGTTCAAGTATCCTTGTTCACGAAGGGTTTTCATTTTTCCTTCAGGAACTTTCACTTGAATATCACCTAGCTTGAAATAGCCATCTTCTAATGTACCGCTGAAGAAGTTCATTGCAGGAGATCCAATAAAGCCACCAACGAAGACGTTGTCAGGTGCATCGTATACTTCTTTTGGTGAGCCTACTTGCTGGATAAGCCCATCTTTCATAATAACGATACGCGTTGCCATCGTCATCGCTTCAGTTTGGTCGTGAGTAACGTAGATAGTCGTTGTTTGTAGACGCTGATGAAGCTTAGAAATTTCAGCACGCATTTGAACACGAAGTTTTGCATCAAGGTTTGAAAGAGGCTCATCCATCAAGAACACTTGTGGATCACGAACAATCGCTCGTCCTAATGCTACACGCTGACGTTGACCACCAGAGAGTGCTTTAGGTTTACGATCTAATAGGCTTTCAAGCCCAAGAATACGAGCAGCGTCCGTTACGCGGCGCTCAATTTCTTTTTTGTCGAACTTGCGTAGTTTCAATCCGAATGCCATGTTATCGTATACGTTCATGTGAGGATACAGGGCATAGTTTTGGAATACCATTGCGATATCACGATCTTTTGGTGCAACGTCGTTGACGCGACGATCACCAATAACGAGGTCTCCATCTGAGATATCTTCAAGGCCGGCAATCATACGAAGCGTCGTTGATTTACCGCAACCAGAAGGACCTACGAAAACAATAAATTCCTTATCTTTAATATCCAGGTTAAAGTCTTTTACTGCCTCAAATTTGTTATCATATCTTTTGTAAATGTGATTGAGAGCGATCTCTGCCATGTTAATGCCTCCTAAGAAATGAACTCTTTTGCTAGTTCTAAGTCTACTCTATGAAAACGCTATCGTAAATTGGGAGCGTGCACAAAAATACCATTAGGTTTTGTGCATTCTGTACGAAATGCCATTATTTATACGTAATATTGTTGAAAAAGGTAAAAAAACTGCGTTTATTAACGCAGTTCCATCGCAAGAAGAGAAAGGTAAACCATCACAGCTCCTTGAAAACTTTTTACATCAATTCCTGTTTTCTCTATAAATTTATCCACACGATATTGAAGACTATTTCGATGTACATAAAGTTGTTTGGCTGCAAGAGTAATATTTAAGTTAGATTCTAAGTAGATGCGAATACTCTTCAAAAGCTCTGTGTCATGTTGTACGGGTTCGATAGCTTTAATTAAGTAATCAATCGATTCGTCACTTGCCTCGTGGAAGAGGACGGACGGGACCATATCCTGGTGCGTAAATACCATTTGTGATGGCATAAGATTTCGTCCTGTTGAGAACCATTTTTTTTCGGCTTTATAAATCCGTTTTAAATGGCTGTTATCATATTGTTGAATCGTTTGTCCGACAAAAAGAGACATGCCTGTGAAAAAGTCGGCAGTAAGTGCAGCAGCTGTTTGTTTAAGTTCATCTACCATCTGTTCGTCAAATTCATTTGTTTGAACGAGCAGACCTTCTTTGTCATTTTCAAATAGGAGTACAGTTTCTTCTGAAAATAAGCCGGTCATGGCTTCTGTGAAATCGGATAGATCTGATGGAGCATTTTTGAGGTTGAAATGTATGTATCGAATTGGGAGATCTATTGTAAGGTCAACGCTGAGATCGTCCTCAAAAAGAAGAGATGTCCATTTTTTTTGGGTAAGAGTCATGGACTCATTTTCCAGTCGGACAGTAGGGAAGAAGGCATTTAATAACTCATTTTCCTCGTTTGTTAGTCGCGTTTTACGTATGCCAAATCGTTCACCATCGGTTGTTCTATACCAGTGGAAAAGATCAGGTTGATCGGAGGTAACGACGAAATCATTTCCATATAGTTCAGCTAGTTTTGCATTCATAAGTGCCCCTCCTAAGTAACAGTTAACATATAGTATAACGTAATGATGAACACAAATTAATAATGAATCAAAGAAAAGAACCTCTATATGTGTAAGAGGTTCTTTTCTAAATTAGCCGTGATTGTCTTCGTTCAGTTTCAGTGAACGAATGAACAGCATTTACTTTTATGTGATTATGAATAGTTTTGTTGATCATCATTTTTTCTTTGTTTACCTGAACGATGTGGAGGCTCCTGTTCCATGAGTGGAATAGCTTCCTCGATTTGAGCCTGCTTGTAACTTTGATGAACGGCACCGCCGGCCATTCCTTCATTAACCATACGGTCAATGTCCATATCGTATTTATCGCGACCTTCGTACTGAGAGTCTTCAGTTCTTTTGTTCGGCATCCTTTTTCATCTCCCTATTTCTTTGAATAGGGTTATTATGTGAAGAAATCAGGAGAATTATGAGTCCTGCTGTTCATAGACGTGAAAAAGCATGAGCTCATGAATTTGAGATTGCAGTTTGTTTTGCTCCGATTCAGGTGGAGCAGGTTGATACCATTCGAATTGGCCAGTATGGAGATAAAGAGTACGATAATATGTTCCCTGATAGAAAAAAGATACTTCCCATTTAGGTTTTCTTATTTTTGATCCAACTGATTTATATTGAAAGTGCGAAATCATGGTATTCCCCCAAATCACCTTTTTTATCATCATAACATAGGAAGCTAATACGCAGAATACGTTCGAAAAGAAGTGAGGAGAGAACGTATAAATGCTTGATGAATAAGTGGTTCATCAAAACGCATTGGTTTCGAATTCGCTTCAAAAATCCAGAAATGTCCTTCGCTATCTTTTCCAATGTCCAAAGAGCATTCAAGCATCTTTTCTTTTTCTTCAAGTGATTCTGCAGTGCGAATAGCGAGCTCTCTTACCCGAATTTCATCGTCATTGGTGGCCACCTTATGAAAAGGGAGGATTTTTCCTCCTCTTGGAACATGAGTCGTCAGGCTGTTATTCTGTGCAGCTCTTATGCCGATACCTGTGACCTGCCAACTTTTTAATGGTTTTTGCAAAAGAATTCTAAAATCATAAGGATATTCATTATGAGTTGCGAGATCAATTTCACGTTGGATCAAATATTGCTCATGAATTAAGGGAGTGACGTGTTCTTTAACTAAGGCGAGATTAGGAAAGAAACGAGTGTTTTCGTGATCGGTGAATAGAAAACCGGACTTAACAGTTTTAACTTTAAATATTCCTCTACCTTTGCTTCCAGATGCAGGTTTGCAGAAAATAGATGAATATGTTTTTAGAAATGTATTAAGATTCGCATCTGTAAAGCAAGCTGTTTCTGGAATGTGATGCATTAATGCTTCATTCTCAGCTAAGTGATCGAGTATTTCATTTTTGAGGAAAAAAGATCGGTTAAAAAATGGAATGCCTTTTAACTTCAACAAGTTGAAAAAAGATCTTACTTTTGGAATGCGTTCTTCTGCCCTGTCAGGAATTCGATTGTACACAATATCAGGATATGGGAAGCGAAAACCTGTCCATTTTTGAGATGTAGCATCATAGAGATAGCCATTGATATATGAGGGATAAATGTCGTCAGGTGTAAAAACAAACGAAAGCCCTCCGGAATCAGTCAATTCCTTTTGAATGGATTTGAAGATCGCAGCATTGCCACTGAAATGGTGATGTAAGTTAGACCCTGCCAGAATGCCAACAAGAGGTCGAATGGCATCATGAGGAGTTTGAAGCTTTACAATAGAAGAAGAGAAAGCAGGAGAGGGAGAGAGCCTGGATGGCTCTTTCCCCCAATATACATATTGATAGCTACTTTTTTGATGCCACCGATTATTTTCTCTACTGTAAAATAATTCGATCATACTGGTGTAACCAGCTGTTTTTCAATGGTGGATCTTGCTAAAAAGATCGCGTATTCCATTGGTAATGTTCTCGTTTTGGCTTCTTCCGCTTTCAATCTCGGATGGGCAAAAATGCCTCTTCCAGGTTTTGAATTTGCTTCAAATAAATAAATGTCCCCTTCTTTTGTAATCCCGAGGTCAAATCCAATTTCGCCAATAAAGCCTGAAACTCTTTTATCGATGGCACGACTTAGTAGCAGGGAAGCTTCCATTAAATCTGTTTCAACTTGTTTTTTAATACCAAATTCAGAAGTGAGCTCTCCAATTGTTTTAACTGTTCCGTTAGAAGCCATGTGAGTGGTTAAACTTCCAGCTCCTGCAATCTTTGCAGCGATCGCACTAACTTCCCATTTCCCCTCTTTGTTTTTGTTTGTATGAACACGATAATCCATGGAACGCTGATTAATCCGATGTAAGTCAATTCCTTGTTGAGCAATTAAACCGTTCATGCCGTTTGGATATTGGGTTTTAAGAAGGCGTGCAAGAGAGGTATATCTTCTTAGACGATTTTCTTTGTCCGTTCTGAACCTGCAATAATAATACTTCTCATCGGCTGGCTTTAGAATTTGTTGAATCCCAAGCCCAAGACTACCGTTGGCAGGCTTAATAAAGATCTGTTCGTAATCCTTTAACATACGTGAGATTATGGCGCTCTTAGGACTTAATACAGTTTCAGGTAAATACGGCTTAACGATTGAGTCTTCACGTAGCTTTTCGAACATCGTCCATTTATCGAAAAATCCTGGGTTAAACCAGGGAGTGAAATATTGAGATTGAAGTTTCTCCATTGTAGTGCTTACTTGTTCGATGCTTGCTGAGCTTCGATTCGGTAGGCGATCGTATACAACATCAGGAATGGGAACAGTTACTCTGTACCATCCTCGCTTGTTATACATTAATCCTTTGATGCTTCCCGTTTTCCAATCAATATGATGAGCACCAAATGCAAAGCCAAAAGCACCACACTTAGAGGTAGCGGATAGTAGCTTGGCAAAATACATACTGCGCTCTCCGATAGGTCTCATACTATCCTTAGTAAATCCTGCAGTGAAAATACCTACTAAAGGTCCAATATGAAGAGAATTTCCTTTTTCGAAAAGGTGAACAGACATTTCTTCAGGAACACCTAATATTTTCCATAAGTCTTCTGAAATAAGGTATTCTTCTTTGTTACTAGGGTGAGGAGAAACCGTGCAGAATGAGCGTCTTGACCCAAAGCAAAGTTGATTCGGAAAAGAAACTTGGTCAACCCATTCCTTAAACTTTGTTGGAGGAACATAGAAATTCCCTTGAGAATTAATGTCCTTTTTTAATGGAAGAATCGTGTTCATGATTCGATAACCCCTTTCTTCTCATTCATGAGAGACCGGCAATATTGAAACGGTATAAAATGTAAAGAATCGTATGGTTGAATGGCTTTGTGTCCAGGTTTAGAGTTGGCTTCAAGTAACCAGACTTTACCACTTCGGTCAATTCCGAAATCAAGACCAAGTTCAAACAACGGAGGAAATGTACTCTCGAGGTTAGTAGCAATACAACGGGAGAGGAGATTAATCTTTTGATCTGCGGCTTGGAGAACAGTTTCGGGAATAGAGAGCTTGTGATCACTTTGAATAGAGCCACCACTATGCAAATTAGATACAAAAGAGTCAGAACTCCCTACGCGCGTAGCACGGCCAATCTCCTTCCAACTTTCGATCGACGTTTTCTTCATTACCACTCTTCGATCAAAAGGTCGGTTGTTTTGGTCAAGTAAAGAAAGCCATTCTTGGGCTATATAGTCACGCTGGTTTTGAATTCTCCTCATTATTTTGAGGAAAGAACTGGTTGTATCATAAGTATGATGAAGGACGTTCCCATTATGATTGATTTGAACATCAACTTGATTTTGATTTCGGGTAAGGAGCATTAACCCATTTCCTTGAGAACCTACCACTGGTTTTAGAACGACCTTCTCGTGCTTCGTTAATAAATCGGATATAACGCTAGCGCTAGTAGCAGGCTGAAGCTTAACTGTTTGTGGAAGGTGCCGATTTATAAATGGCTTTTGCTTTAATTGTTTGTATATCGCCCATTTTCCTGGTAACCCGTGTCCTAGAAAAGTAGCGTTAGACTCGTTTTTTAACCACTTAATAAAGGAGGCTTCCATTTCTGTTATGAGACCATTATGGAAGCAGCGATCATAAATAAAATCAGGAATCGGAAAATTTGTTTCCAGCCATTTTTTTGTCTTTGGATCGTATTTCATTCCTAGAAGACTATTTCTAAAGTGCTGATCTGGAGAAAAACGATAGACGTTAAATCCAGAAGTGGATCCTGCTTCACCTAATTTAGAAAGGTAATCTCCTTCATGTTGGAGCGAACGTTGTAAAATACCAAGTGATGTCATACCTTGCTCCTTTTAAGATGACGTGTACCAGTTAATTAAGCGGATAAGTGCTTTAACCGATGGGCGATAGGTACTTGGTGTGATTCCTTCAGAAGTCTTGGAAGGTTTTGTGTTCACTTCAATGATCCAGGGGTGACCATTTTTATCAGAAGACATGTCGATTCCAAGCTCCGCAAACACTCCTTCACTTTCGCGATCAATGATCTGTGAAATCTCACAGGCCAATTCGGGAAGGATTCGCTTCATTTGTCTTTTCATTGAATCCTCTAAGGGGGTGAGCCCCTCATCAAACTTTTTTAGTAACGCGCCGCGTGCAATATTGGATACGAACTGGTCATTTGTTCTAGAAACGCGCGAAACGGCTGAGACAACTGACCACTTGTCTCCAATACCTTTCAAGCATAAAATGCGGAAATCAACGGGGCATCCATTCACCTCAATTAGGGGAATGCCTTGTTGAATAAGATAAGGAATCGTTTTAGATCGTGAGCGAATGGTCGTATAAATGTTTTGAAGCGAATGTGACGTGAGCGTTTGATTGCCATTAAAGCTTGAGTAATCAAGGTAATAGAGATCATCTTTCTGAGTGATTCGAAAAATATGTTTTCCCTGACTTCCATTTAAAGGTTTCAAATAAAGGATAGGGTATTTATCGAGCATGAAATGAATATCGTCGATTGTCTCTAACAAAACCGTTTCAGGAAGATAGGGTGCGACTTCATCGTAAGAAAGTAACTTCTGATGAACATCCCATTTATCAAGAAAGGATTCATTAAAATAGGGGATCTGTTGATCACGCCAATAGGTTTTTAATTGTTGAATGTAAACGGATTTCTCAAGCTTTCTCGAATGAATTCGATTATAGATGACAGAAGGGATGGGTAGCGTGGCTTCTACCCAGTCACGTTGGTTCCAAATCATACCCGAGACTTTAGTGTCACTCCACGGTTTTAGTGTGTAAACATAGAACAGAATATGATGCTCTTCGCAGTATTCTGCGACTTCTTTACAGAATTCCGTATAGGATCCGAATGGTGTTTCTTTCAGTCTAGAAATGTTAATCGCAAGACAGAAAATAGGACCGATTGAGAGCATTTGTTGCTGATGACTATAGGTAAGTGTAATCGGAAGAGATTGATTTGGAAGAGACAGAGAAGCTAGTAGTTCCGGTGAACAATATACGGTATGACTTGATGAAGTGCGATAGACCTTGACTGTTACAAATTCCTCAAGCACGCCACATCGAAGTCTAAGTGATGTATCTGAAAGCTTCCATTTTGAGGCGATGTTTTCTGGAATGGAAAGGGTATGATTGGATTGAGCTGAGGTTGAATTCTCTGGTTGTAAAATAATCTTTTCAGTATGTTTCATTCAAGACCCTCGTTCAACGTTTTTTCTTTTTTTACCTTCCTTTAACTGGATAGGCAATAGCGGATATCGTATACTATGAAGATGGAGTTTACTATGTGAACGTGAGAAATAGAAAGGTTGAGGTACGATGTCGTCCATTATCATAACGATCCTATTTATGATTGCCATTGGTGCAGTTATAGGTGGGTTTACAAATTCGTTAGCTATTAAAATGCTATTTAGGCCATATGAAGCTCGTTATATAGGGAAATGGAAAGTTCCATTTACCCCAGGATTAATTCCAAAACGTAGAGATGAGCTAGCAGTCCAGCTAGGTAAAATGGTCGTTGAACATCTTCTAACGGCTGAGGGAATACAGCAAAAAATGAACGATCCAGTATTCAAGCGTACGATGATTGAATATGCGCAAAAAGAAGTTCTTAAACTTTTAGAGTCTGATGAGAAAATTGAAACACTTTTAAAGAAAGGACTTCATCTAGAGGATCCAGCCAAAGATATTAGAGCGAATGCAAGCTCCTACATCAATGGGAAAATTGAAAAGAAACTATTGGATTTGAAAAATAAAGAACTAGCTGAGATTCTTCCGGAAAAAATGCAAACGAGAATTGATAGCTCAATCGAACCAATTGCTGATCTCGTTTTAACAAAAATTAGTGATTACATTGCTTCTGCTGAGGGCAAACATAAGCTTTCTGTTATGATAGACCGTTATCTTGCAGATCGAGGAACGCTTGGAAGCATGATTAACATGTTTTTTACAAACACAAGACTGGTAGATAAAGTACAGCCTGAGTTACTTCGTCTTCTTAAGCAAGACGATATTCAAAGTGTCATAATAACGATGCTTGAGAAAGAGTGGAATTCGCTTAAAGAAACGAAAATTGCAGCGTTTGAAGATAAATTTAATTCAGAAGAACTTGTCAAAGAGGTTACAGATCTCATTGTGAATGAACTCCCAATTAATCACGTTCTGAATCTTAGTCTATCGGAAGCAGTTGATCCATATAAGGAGCGCATTGTTGAAGACATAGTTCCACGACTAGTAGATGCTGCTGGTCAGTATCTCAGTCAGAATCTACAGCCACTCATGGAACAACTACACCTGGCAGACGTAGTGAAAAGTCAGGTGGAGACGTTCTCTGTTGGACGTCTTGAAGAGATGGTTCTTTCGATTTCACGTCGCGAATTTAAGATGATCACGTACCTTGGAGCTGTGCTCGGAGGAATGATTGGTTTAATTCAAGGAGTAATCATTACCCTTATTGGATGAATTTCGTGTCAGTCTTTGTTATAGTGGTGAAGTACAGGGTTATGAGAGCGAAATAATCCTCATTTACTAAGGAGGTATATACAATGGCAGAGAAAAATCTTTACGACGTAGCATACGAATTAGAAAGCGCAATGCGTGAGCACGAGGACTACACAAAGCTTAAAGAGTTATATGATCAGGTAAACCAGGATGAAGTAGCAAAGAAACTTTTTGATAACTTCCGTAACATGCAAATGGAGCTTCAACAAAAGCAAATGAGTGGTCAACAGATCACAGAGGAAGAAGCTCAAACGGCTCAACAACAAGTTGAACTTGTTCAGCAGCATGAAGTGATTTCTCAGTTGATGCAACAAGAACAGCGCATGAGCCAGGTTATTCAGGACATCAACAAAATCGTAACGAAGCCTCTAGAGGACCTTTACGGTAGCCCTGAAGAAGACGTTCAGCAATAATACAAAAAACGGTTCACCCAATTGGGTGAACCGTTTTTTGTATTCATAGTACCGATTACTTGTTCATAAGAAGTAAGTTAGCGTATAACCTTTGTTGCTGTGTGATTTTGGGTTTATTCGAGTGAAACAAATGCTTCAATCGAATAAGCACAAAATGAGAGAGGTGGTATTAAAATATAAAAAAATAAGGACTATGAAGCGTTTTCTATTACGCCGACAACTTCAAATTGAGTTGGTTGCGAAATGATCGTTTCTTCAATGGCGCACTCAGGACAATTTAATTGAAGTTCTCTTTTCTCATTTCCTCCAATAGTACCTCGGAATTCATGATCACATTCAGAGCATTTGTAAATGTGTGGTTCATTGAATTCTCCTGTGCAGTCAAACCTGATTCTCTCTTTTCCTTTGGTCATAAGTAAAACCCCTTTCGTTATTTGTAATCTATTTGTAATAAACTAGTTTCATATTAAAACTTCCCACGGTGTCCGTATTCTAAACGCCAAATTCATCCAAACATGTCATTATCATAAATTTAAGTGATAAGACAAGAATTACGAGTCATAGAGATAAGTGTTATAAGGACTACTTTTTACACAGGAGGGATCCGAATGGTCTATCAACTTCTTGCCTTAGATATTGATGGGACTTTGCTTAGATCCAATCATAAAATTGATAAGGAAACAAAGGACGCTATTAGCTATGTGAGAGAAAAGGGAGTTTACGTTACGCTAACGACTAGTCGCAACTTTGCATCTGCTAAGAAAATTGCAAAGGCGGTGAAGTTAGATGATGTGATGCTCGTTACTCATAGCGGCGCGTTTATTGCTGAAGAGGTTGAAGAACCGGTTTATGAAGAGAGAATTCCCAATAAAGATGTTCGTGAGATTGTTAAGATCCTTGAAGGATTTGACTGCCATATTCGCATTATTCATGAACGATTAGCCGTTGGTAATCGCGTAAAGCATAATCATTACTTATCTGCTAAAATGACGCTCGGAATAGGAGATCCATTATTCTACCCCGTGAACTTTGTTGAAACCTTAAGTGAGTATCTCGAAAAGAAAGATTTATCCCCTCCGAAAATTGACGCTCATTTCTTTAATGAAGAAGAAAGAGAGGAAGCTCGTCTCCTGTTAGAAGAGCGAATTCCTTCTATTTCGGTTGTTCGATCGACAAAATGTAATTTTGGGATCATTCCAAAAGGCGTCTCAAAAGCAAAAGGATTGCGCATTTTAGGAGAGAAATTAGGAGTATCTGTCGATCAAATGGTGGTAATTGGCGATGCGGATTGTGATGCTGAAATGATTCGTCAAGCAGGCCTTGGTGTCGCGATGGGAAATGCTTCTTATGAGCTAAAACGACTTGCGGATTGGGTAACCCGCTCAAATGATCAACAGGGCGTATCCTACATGGTTAAAGAAGTTTTTAGAAGACAAATGCGAGTTCAATTAAAAAGGTAATGGTTAAAGAGAATATAGACGCCTTCATCGAACCCTGGCGATTTATGGGGAATGAAGGCGTTTCTTATGTTACTTTTGAATCATTTTAACGAAATGAAAAGGCTTTCACGAAAAAACCGCTAATATGTATAATGTTTGATAATTTTGAATTCTGGAGGGATAGTATGCAAAAATTACTCGACTTGAATCCAAAGGTGACTGAATTTCTGAAAGGAACGAAAAAACTTTATATTAATGGTCAATGGAAGGATTCGTTATCAGGAAGAACATTTGATACCCTAAACCCCTCAACTGGTGAAGTGCTTGCAACAGTTAGTGAAGCCGTGAAAGAAGATATTGATGAAGCCGTTATGGCAGCTCGTAAAGCTTTCGACAGTGGTCCGTGGTCGCGCATGTCTGCGTCAGCTAGAAGCCGATTAATTTATAAGCTTGCTGATTTAATGGAAGAAAATAAAGAAGAACTTGCCATGCTTGATACGCTTGATAATGGTAAGCCGATTCGTGAAACGCAGAATGCCGATGTACCACTAGCGATTGAGCACTTTAGATACTACGCTGGCTGGTCAACAAAAATTATGGGACAAACCATTCCCGTTAATGGACCATATTTTAATTACACACGTCATGAGGCCTTAGGGGTTGTTGGACAAATCATTCCATGGAATTTCCCTCTACTTATGGCGGCATGGAAGCTTGGAGCAGCTTTAGCGACGGGGTGTACCGTTGTTCTTAAACCTGCGGAGCAAACACCACTTTCAGCTCTATATCTAGCGCAGCTGATGGAGGAAGCTGGATTCCCTGAAGGCGTTGTGAACGTTGTACCAGGGTACGGTGAAACAGCAGGTGATGCACTAGTTAAGCATCCAAATGTAGATAAAATTGCATTTACAGGATCAACTGATGTAGGTAAGTATATTATGAACCAGGCTTCGAATGATTTGAAGCGAGTGACGCTTGAACTGGGAGGTAAATCACCAAATATTATTTTACCAGATGCTGATATGACAAAAGCGATACCAGGCGCGTTAAGCGGTATTATGTTTAATCAAGGACAG
This sequence comes from Pseudalkalibacillus sp. NRS-1564, assembly GCF_050467905.1. NCBI lineage: Bacteria > Bacillati > Bacillota > Bacilli > Caryophanales > Fictibacillaceae > Pseudalkalibacillus > Pseudalkalibacillus sp. NRS-1564. The sequence continues at coordinate 45,597 of NZ_JBITPM010000014.1, forward strand.
GTTTGCTGTGCTGGATCAAGACTATTCGTACAAAAGAAAGCCTATGATAATGTGATGGCTGATTTAGTGAGTCATAGTCAAAAGATCAAGCAGGGAGCAGGATTGGATCCTGAAACGCAAATGGGACCACTCGTATCCGCTGAGCAGCATGAACGCGTAATGAGCTATATTTCAAAAGGGCAGGATGAAGGCGCTGAGTTACTTACTGGAGGACAGGTTCCTTACGATAAGGGATATTATGTCCAACCTACGATTTTCTCTGATGTGGATGATAAAATGACCATTGCAAAAGAGGAAATCTTTGGACCAGTAGTAGCCGCAATGCCGTTTGAAGACCTTGATGAAGTAATCGAGCGAGCGAATGCTTCGAATTATGGACTAGCTGCTGGACTATGGACAGAGAACCTCAAGTCCGCACACTATGTTGCAAACAAAATTAAAGCTGGTACTGTTTGGGTGAATTGCTATAATGCATTTGATGCGGCTTCTCCATTTGGTGGCTATAAGCAATCTGGTATGGGAAGAGAAATGGGCTCCTATGCACTAAATAATTACACAGAAGTGAAGAGCGTTTGGATTAACTTAAAATAACAGAAGAAAACCGCTCGTCCTTTACGGACGGGCGGTTCTTTTTAATGTTCTATTCTTAGGTGAAGTACTTCCAAAGTTTCGATTCGATCAGCTAATCATCAGAAAATCAAAATATGATAGCGCTATCTTTTTAATACGATTAATTTACCAGCAGAGGATACAACTCGTGCCGTATGGTTTTCAAAACCTCTTTGCTTTAAGAGTTCTTCGCCAACTTTTTTCGCTTCTTTGTCATCCTGTGCATCAAAGCTTTCATCTAGAACAGTCTCTCCGCTTTTTTCGAATGCCGTGATAATGTACTTTTCCATATTATCGCCTCCTCCTTTTAGTTTACCGATGTAATAATTTCTTGTCACTTATTTTTGGAAAAAACGAATCTTTTGAGAAAACGAAACGTTATACTAGTTGGGAAGCTATTTTTCATATAATGAATGTCAATATAAAGGGGGAAGCTATGCTCGAATTTCAGAATGTATCAAAAAGATTCGGACCTTTTACAGCAGTAGAAGGACTTAATTTATCAATTCCTGAGAATGAGATTTTTGGGTTACTTGGAGGTAACGGAGCGGGTAAGACAACAACATTTCGAATGCTATTACGCCTCATTGATCAAACAAATGGAACGATTAGCTGGAAGAAAGAAGAAATATCTTATGATTCAAGCCATTTAATTGGCTATTTACCTGAAGAACGCGGTCTTTATCCAAAGATGAAAGTGAAAGATCAATTAATTTATCTTGGCAAGTTACGTGGGATGAAGAAAGCTGATATTGAGAAAGAAATTGTTATATGGCTTGATCGTTTCAATGTGCCAGAATATCTTGATAAAAAGGTAGAAGAATTATCAAAAGGAAATCAGCAAAAAATACAATTTATTGCAGCAGTTATTCATAAGCCAGAGCTTCTCATTCTTGATGAGCCATTTAGCGGGCTGGATCCAGTAAATGTGGAAGTGTTGAAAGAAGCTGTTCTTGATTTAAAGAATGCAGGAACAACGATCTTGTTTTCTAGTCACCGAATGGAGCATGTGGAAGAACTTTGTGAGCATCTTTGTATACTACATAAAGGAAAAGCAGTTGTTTCTGGGAACTTAAAAGAAATCAAGCGTTCTTATGGTAAGAAAAACATTATCATTGACGTTGATTTTAATCTAACATTTCTAGAAAATATTGAAGGGGTTCATCACATAAAGCAAGGAATGAATTATAGCACTGTTCAAATAGCAAATGAGCAAGTTTCTCAGAAGGTTTTACACGAGTTGATGAACAAAGGGTTTGTTAGAAAGTTTGAACTAGAGGAGCCGTCATTAAACGATATCTTTATTGAGAAAGTGGGTGCGGCATATGAATAAATTTCTTATTGTCCTCTCCCAAACATATTTAAATCGACTGAAGTCCAAGGCATTTATTATTACAACGGTTATTACGCTACTTATGATCTTTCTCATTACAAATCTTTCGACCATTATAGATAATTTCGATTCGAGTGAAGCGGATCGAGTGGGAGTCATCGATACAGCTTCGTATTATACACAACTTGAAAACCAAATGAAGATGATGGAATCTGATATTGTATTAGAAAAATTCGATGGCTCTGAAGAAAAAGCCGAACAGGCTATTGAAGAGGGTGATCTCGATAGCTATTTGATTCTTAAAGAAAACGAAAATTCCGAACCGACGGCCCTTTATAAAGCGGAGACAGTAGCAGAACAAGTCACTCCACAAGTTCTTGAATCAGTACTTCAGCAATTGAAGAGTACAATTGCTGCTGAGAAAGCAGGGGTTACTCAGGAGCAGCTTAGTGAAATCGACCAACCTGTCCAGTTTCAAAAAGTTGCACTCGAAAAAGGAGCAAAGACAGAAGATGAATTAAATCAAGCAAGAGTGTTCGTTTATGTACTTCTATTCGTCATCTATTTTTCAGTGATTTTCTATGGAAATATGGTTGCTGTGGAAGTGGCGACAGAGAAATCATCGAGAGTAATGGAAATCTTAATTTCAAGCGTTTCGCCAGTCAAGCAAATGTTTGGGAAAATACTTGGAATTGCCTTACTCGGTTTAACACAATATGCGATCATTATTGCAAGTGGGTACCTCTTTATGCAAATGCAGGAAGATGAGCTCGCAGAAGCAGGTTTCCTATCCTTTCTTAATTTTAGTAACCTTTCAGCTTCACTCATCATTTATGCGATCGTATTCTTTATTCTTGGCTATTTACTGTATGCGACGATTCTTGCAATGGTAGGCTCACTCGTTAGTAGAGCAGAAGAAGTTCAGCAAATGATTATGCCAGTCCAGTTTCTCATTATCATCGCTTTCTTTATTGCGATGTTTGGACTAAGTACGCCGTCTTCTACATTTGTCACCATTTCGTCCTTCATTCCCTTCTTTACACCAGTAGTGATGTTCTTACGGGTAGGTATGCTCTCCATTCCATTCTGGGAAGTAGCCATTAGTCTTGCACTCCTAATTGGATCGATTGTTTTTTTTGCAATCATCGGGGCGAAAGTTTACAGAGGTGGTGTTCTCATGTATGGGAAATCATCTTCTTTAAAAGATATAGGCAAAGCGTTAAAGCTATCACGACGTGAGTAATAGCTTTCAACTAACAATCTAGAAAGTTCCGGAACTTTAGTTCCCGGGACTTTTCTTTTTTTTCTTGTCGCATGATGAGTATAAAATCATTGAATGAGAAAAAGCGGAATCGTGCGAACGTGCGCTCGTTTGATTATGGTAAAATGAGAGATAGAGAGCATTAGAAAGGGAGATGAGTGATGAAAGAAGTAACCTTTCTGCACTGCGCGGATCTTCATTTAGACAGACCATTTTCCGGTACAAATCAGTTACCTAAATCCATCCATGAGTTTGTTCGAGAAAGTGCCTATCGTTCATTACGAACAATCGTTGATATTGCTATTAATCAACGGGTAGATTTTGTGCTGTTTGCAGGAGATTTATTTGATAGTAGCTATCGTAGCTTGAAAGCACAGATGATTTTATTACAACAATTGAAAAGATTGGATGAGGCAGGCATTTATAGCTATCTTTCTCATGGAAATCACGATGCGCTAGATGGAGAATGGGTTGATTTAACGTGGCCAGATACAAGTTATTTTTTTGGAGCGGAAGTAGAATCGGTTTCGTATAACAGAGATCAGACACCAATCGCATATATTCATGGCTTTAGCTATCCGACGCGTCATGTGAATGAGAAAATGGTAAGTGCATATGAAAGGGTAGATGAAGAGAGTTTCCAGATCGGAATGCTTCATGGGAATTTAGAAGGACAAACAGAACATTCTTCCTATGCTCCATTCACAATAACTGAACTAATGAATAAGAAATTTGATTACTGGGCTCTTGGGCATATTCATCAGAGAGCAATACTATCAGAAGAGCCCTTTATTGTTTATCCCGGTAATATACAAGGAGCACATTCGAAAGAACGTGGTGAAAAAGGGTGTTATGTTGTAAAGTTAAGCGATTCTGAGCCATCGCTTGTTTTTCATCAAACCGCTGATGTAACCTGGCACAAGTCTATTATTGATATTGGACAGTGTGATACGATCCAAGATCTATTAAATAACTGTGAAGAAATTTTGAACCAGGAAACTTTCTCTACTAGAGGACATTTCATTAATTTTGAATTAGTTGGCAATAGTCCGATACATTCAGAGTTAATACATGGGGATCATTTAGAAGATATATTGCAGACGCTACAACTTAATAGAGAAATGGAAGACGAAGGATTTGTTTGGCCATATAAATTCACACTAAAATCAATGCCACTCTGGGATCGCGAGAATTTAAAACAGCAGAATGGATTTTTACAGGATATTTTATTTACCTCTGATCAGTACGAGCATTCCCAAATGAAAGAAGCGTTAGCTCCGCTATTTGAACATAGACGAGCTAGAAAAGCTCTACACCCCATTGAAGACGAGCAACAATTAATAAAAGAAGCTGAAGAGCTATTGCTTACATATCTCATTGAGTCAAAAGGTGGTGAGAGTTAATGAGGTTACTCGGTCTAACAATTTACGGGTTTGGTAAATTTGAGAATTACGAAATCGAAGACGTTTCAACTGAACTTCAGCTTATCTTTGGAGAGAATGAGGCAGGGAAATCTACACTTATCTCTTTTGTTGAATATGTTTTATTCGGTTTTCCTAGCAGGCAGGAGAACTATTATGAAATGAATCATCTCTCGCGTTTTGGAGGTAGTCTCTTTGTAGAAGAAAGTGGTGAAGCATTTAGAATTGAACGGACGAGGGATAGGAATTCTGAAAATCTTTATATCTATTTTCGAGATGGTACTTCAGGAAATAGTGATGATTTAAAAAAGCTCTTAAAAGGAATGAATCGAGCTAGTTTTAGACAAATTTACTTTTGTAACCTTACTACTTTAAATAATGATCATCATTATGATGAAGAAGCGTGGAATCAAGTCCTTTATGAAGCAGGAATGAGCGGTGGAGCTTCATTACTTGAAATTGAAAAGAATTTTGACAAGTGGCAGGGTGAAATTTTTAAGCCTGGAGGAAGAAAACCTCAACTCAATCAAGATGTGGAATCCTACGAATCTTTAAAGAAGAAAACAAACGAATGGGAAAAGAAAAATGAGAACTACAATGAACTTATCAAAAAGACAAAGGAGTTAGAAATAAAAGTTCAAGAAAATGCTGAGCGGTTGCAATTTATCCAAAATGAGCAGCGAAAGCTTGAGCGTGAGAAGCATATCATTCCTTTATTGAATGAGAAAAAAAGACTTGAAGAAGAGATCGAGAATCTTCCTGAGTTTCATCCTTTTCCTGAAGAAGGACTTATAAGAATGGATAAATGGAAAGAACAAGCTGTTCTTCTTTCTGGGGAATTAGAAGGGTTAAAGAAACGAAAAGAACGACTAGAAAATGATATTCATCACGCTCAGTTGCTTCCTAATTCGAGTGCGTTCTTACAAGAGGTATCTTATTGGAATGAAGAAATGATTCTTTATCGTGGGAGAGCAGAAGAAAGAAGAAGACTGCAGAGTGAGATACGCTCACTTAATACAACTTTAGAATCAGAGCTAATGGAATTTGGTCAGACTGAAGAAGCTCTTAAGTCCATCCATCCGACCTTTACTGGACGTGAGAGTCTCAAACAATTGGTGGCGTCCTATCAGCTTTCTGATCAGAAATACCAGTATATTCAGGAAGCTTTTCTTTCTGCACGAGATGAACTGGAGAAAGAGGAGAATGAGTATGATCGTCTGAAAACACGCCTTCTTTCACCGAAAGATCGGGAAAGGTTAGAAAAAGAACAATCGTCTTCTACTAATCAGAAGTGGTCGTTTGGGGTGATAGCTGTCGCGTTATTAGTCTTTATTATTCTTGGCATTTATGAAAGTTGGCTGCTTGGTTTTGTAGCAGCGGCTATAGTGGTAGGTGGTGCCATTTTAATGAGAATGACCTCTAAAAGTACTGAGACGAAGAGTGAAGATGAGGTGCTTATTCGCGATAGAGAGTTGAGGAGACAAGCTGAGTCATTAAAAGACCAGGTCGATCGCCTTAATCGAACCTATTTGAAAGCAGCTGAAAAAGTAGACTTGTGGGAAGCAGAAAGGTATCAACTTGATGATAAGTTGAAAGAGTGGAGAACGATTCATGCTTTTCCTGAGTACATTCCTACCGATTCATTGCTTGATGCTTTTGATAGGATTGGGTCAAGTAAGAAGGTTCAGACGGAACGAAATCAAAAGCAGCAGCAAATAGAAGATCTTGACTACAGTTTAACGGTAGTTGAAGATAGAATAAAGAAACTATGCGAGCGTGCAAATGTTTCCTACCAGGAGCCTGATAAAGCGATACAGCTATTGCTGCAGAAGGCAGAGGAACAAAGAGAATTAATGAGAGACATAGACCTCGCAACAAACAAGCTTCAAGAACTTGAAGAGCAGCTTGGTGGGGGAACCGAAAAGTGGCAAAGCTGTAATGATGAAATGAACAAGCTGATGCGCTTAGCAGGTGAAGATAATGAGGAAGCGTTTCGTGTGAAGGGAAAGGCTCATAAAGAAGCACAAGAGCTTAAACGACAGCTCGCAATGATTACTTCCCAATTAAGTGATGAATCGTTCGTGGAGCATACTACGGTGGAAGAAATCGATTATCATCGTGAACAGCTGGAGCACGAAGAGACTTCTATTATGAAAAAGCAGCAAGGTCTTTATCAACAGATTGCAAGTGAAAACGAACAAATTCGTCTCTTAACAGAAGATGGAACTTACGAAGAACTTCTCTTACAGCGTCAGCAGAAGGAAGATGAGATTAATTCTCTTGCGTGGAAATGGTCTGTACTGAAGGTAGCATCTGATTTTCTAACGAGGGCGAAGGCAAGGTATCAGGAAGAACGTCTCCCCGCGGTCATAAAGAAAGCAGAGAGCTATTTCAACATAATCACAGAAGGTCGGTATACAGCTATTTATCCTCCTGTAGAAGGTAATAAATTTCGAGTGCTGAACGTGGACGGCCGAGCATACAAGCCGTCTGAGTTAAGTAGAGGCACGGCAGAGCAGTTATACCTTTGTATAAGACTTTCGCTTGCGTCTATTTCGACAGTTCAGATGCCTATTTTTCTCGATGACATCTTTGTGAACTTTGATGAAAAAAGAACTGATGTTGCGAAAGCATTTATTAAAAGATTTTCAAAAGACAATCAGGTTATTTTATTAACGTGTCATTCATCTACAACAGTTGGGATAGATGACAGGATTCACATACTTGATCCGTCGCCAGCTTCCACAAAAAAAGGGACAATCTAATGAGGTGATCTTATGGAAGAAGTTTATAAAATACATTTAGTTGAAGATGAAGAAAATCTAGTACAAATCTTAAAAACGTATATGGAAAAAGAAGGGTTTCAAGTTAAAGCGTTTATGAGTGGTGAGGAAGCACTTGAGAGTATTCACGAATCTTGCCACCTGTGGATTCTAGATATCATGCTACCTGGGATAGATGGGTATGAGTTATTAAAGAAAATAAAAGCTGAAGACGACGTACCGGTTATTTTCATTTCTGCGAGAGATGAGGATCTAGATCGTATTGTAGGATTGGAATTAGGAAGCGATGACTATATTGCTAAACCATTTATGCCGAGAGAACTTATTATTCGCGCCAAAAAATTATTAAAGAGAGTGTACCAACAATCTTCCCAGAAAAGGTTTGAGATTGTGGAGTATGAAATAGATCCGGTATCGAGAAAAGTACTTGATCGAGGAGAGCCAGTTGAATTAACGACGAAGGAAATGGATTTAATTCTTTTCCTAGTCGAGCATGTGAATCAAACCTTATCCCGTGAACAAATTCTCGTTCAGGTATGGGGGGATGATTATGTGGGATCAGATCGTGCTGTTGACGATGTGATTAGACGAGTAAGAAAGAAAATGCCACGCATGAACCTTGAAACGTCATACGGCCTTGGTTATCGGTTGATTACATGATTCGCTTAAATTTAACGAAACGAATCTGGCTCTCATTTATGATTCTTGTTCTGCTTGTTGGGGTAGTGATTGCGGTGATCTACCCTCTCTCCATTAAAGGCACGCTAACTGAAGAGACATATCAGATTATTGAAAGTGAGCAGCAGCGATATACGTTTCCGGATCAAGACGGGCCACTTCCTCCTCAAACGGATCAAGATTTTATTGAACGAAGAGACGCGGAGCGTTCGGTTGGCCATACGTTGATTACAAGACTTTATAGTGGACCATTGCAGGGAGACCCCATACCTGATGAAGTAATTATCGAAATGCGTAAAAACGCACTTGATCAGAAAGAAGAGAAGGGGCGCTATGAGTTAACGTATAATAATCAGGCATCCTTGTTTTATGTGATATCTAAAGTAGATGTTAACGGACAAGAAGCGTACTTTATCTCTTATATGTGGGACACGTATCGTAATCAAATGATTGATCGCCTCTGGTTTAGACTTATCATTATTTTGCTTTTTGCATTATTGCTTAGTCTATTGCCTGCAGCGTGGATTGCAAGGTATTTACGGAGACCACTAACCGTTCTCGGAGAACGCTTCGATCAAATTGCTAACCGCAATTGGAAAGAACCTTTCAAGTGGGAAGGTGATGAAGAGTTCCAGAAGCTTTCCAATCAATTTGAATCAATGAGACAGAACTTAATGAGGTATGATAAGGCTCAGAAAACGTTTATACAGCATGCCTCTCATGAATTGAAAACACCAATTATGATCATTAAAAGTTATGCACAATCCATTAAAGATGGCGTAATGCCAGATTCTCTTGATAATACAATGACAATTATCCTAAATGAGTCTGATCGGATGGATCAAAGGGTAAAAGGGATGCTTACTTATATTAAACTAGATTCCATTGATGAACCTGAGGGAAACTGGGAACCATTTCGATTTGGGGTTCTTGCTGAAGAGATTCGTGAACGATTCATGTACCAGCGTGAAGATGTGACGTTTACAATATCTGGTGAAAATGTTGAGTTGATGGCTGTTCACGAACAGATGTTAACTGCTATGGACAATCTTGTTCAAAATGCATTGCGGTATGCGAAAAGCGAAATTCACTTAAATGCAATCCAGAGGGATGAAACCATCATACTAGAAGTGTTTAATGATGGAGAAGAAATTTCGTTTCAAAAGGTAGAAAAAGAGCAGTTGTTTGAACCTTTCCAAAAAGGGGATAAAGGTCAATTTGGGATTGGTCTAGCTATTGTAAAGAAAATTGCTGAACGTCACTCAGGTAAAGCTGAAGTGGCGAACTTGGACCATGGTGTTGTTTTCTCAATTATATTGCCAAAAAAACGAAGCGAAAGGTCCTAATGATGTATTAGGGCTATGCTATACTAGGTAAATACATTTTGCCCCGGAGGTGGAAAGATGAAGGAATTCAAAGGAATCGGACATTATCGCGTAGGAGATCAAGTTGATCACTACTTATTAATTAAATCATCAGTAAAAGGTGTAGCAAGTAACGGAAAACCTTTCCTTACTTTAATTCTTCAAGATAAATCTGGAGATATTGAAGCAAAGCTCTGGGATGCTTCTCCAGACGATGAAGAAAGCTTTGATGCTCAGCAGATCATCAAGGTAAAAGGAGACGTGACAAGCTACCGTGGACGCAATCAGCTTAGAATTAAAGCGATACGTCTCGCAACAGACATGGATCAAGTCAAGGTGGGTGATTTCGTTGAAACGGCACCTCTTGAGATGAACGAAATCATGGAGAAAGTGACGCAATATGTATTTGAAATGCGTAATCCAAACATACAACGGATTACACGTCACCTTGTGAAAAAACACCAAAATGACTTTCTGACTTTTCCTGCAGCAACGAAAAATCACCATGAATTTGTGTCAGGCTTATCCTATCATGTTGTTTCGATGCTTGATATTGCCAAGTCGTTAGCGAATCTTTATCCTTCTCTAGATACGGATCTGCTATATGGTGGGATAATCCTCCATGATCTTGGAAAAGTAGTTGAACTGTCCGGATCCATTGCAGCAAGCTATACGAATGAAGGGAAATTACTTGGCCATATTTCCATCATGGTTAATGAAATCGGTCAGGCTGCAAAAGAATTAGAAATTGACGGTGAAGAAGTGATGCTTCTTCAACATCTTATCTTAAGTCATCATGGAAAAGCGGATTGGGGGAGTCCTAAACCTCCTATGATTCGTGAAGCAGAAATGCTGCATATGATTGATAACATTGATGCGAAAATGAATATGCTCGATAGAGCTCTTGATAAAGTAGAACCTGGCGAATTTACTGATCGAGTGTTTGCACTTGATAATCGTTCATTCTACAAGCCTAAAATGAGTACTATTGATAGCTCGAAAAAATAAAACAGGCAAATCCAAGAGAAATGTGCTCTATGAGCCGTTTCTCTTTTTTTATGGTCATGTTACGTTAATTGTAAGCGTATAAACAAGCCAAGTATCCATTCAATTTACTAACTTAGCCTTAGGATACATGCATAGTGGAGGAAGTACATGAGAATAAAAGATTGGGATCGGAATTTAAAGATACGGCTTTTGGGTGAAGGGATGATGAACATTCTTTTTTGGATGTTCTTCCCGTTTATGGCTATTTACTTTTCGGAGTCCTTTGGCAAAGGAATGGCCGGACTCTTACTTGTTTTATCACAGGTTGTTGCTGTTGTAGCTAACTTAGTAGGAGGATATTGTGCAGATCAGTATGGACGAAAGAAAATGATGTTTATCTCTGCAGTGGGTCAAGGACTCACCTTTGTCGTATTTGCTTTCGCAAACTCCCCATGGCTTGTTTCACCAATGCTAACGTTCATTAGCTTCTCCATTCTTGGGGTATTTGGGTCATTGTATTGGCCAGCTAGTCACGCAATGGTGGCAGATGTTGTGGCGGAAAAAGATCGTAATACGGTTTTTGCCGTTTTCTATACAGCTTTAAATATTTCTGTTGTTGTAGGGCCAATATTAGGCGGTCTTTTTTTCTTTCAACATCGATTCCCTTTACTTCTTATCGCTTCTATTGTCAGTTTCGCCGTCGCGGCATTGATTGCAATCTACGTTCGTGAAACAGCACCAGAGAAAAGAGAAAACAGTCTCGTTTCAGATTCATCTGTAAAATGGACAAGGTTTATTTGGGATCAGCTTCAAGATTATCGAATCATTGTTAAAGATAAGGTCTTTCTTTTATTTATACTTGCTGGAATACTAGTAGCACAAACGTTTATGCAGATGGACTTATTAATTGCCGTTTATTTGAGTGAAAAAGTACCTGACCAACCAGTGTTAACCTTCTTTAATACAGTCATTACTGCAGACGGAAATCGCATTTTTAGTTGGCTTATTTCAGAAAATGGGTTATTAGTTGCTCTATTAACAGTGTTTATGACGACTAAAATGAGTAAATTCAAAGAACGTAACGTCTTTATTTTCTCCTGCATGATTTATGCTGTCAGCATGATTTTATTTGGTCATGTAACGTCCGTTTGGCTACTTGCCATTGCGATGCTTGTATTTACGATGGGAGAACTGATGGTTGTGGGTATTCAAGAGGGTTTTGTATCACGCTTGGCACCGGAAAATATGCGCGGGCAGTATTTTGCGGCTGCAAGTCTTCGCTTTACAATTGGAAGAACTCTTGCACCAGCTGCCATCCCGCTCACAGCTCTCCTAGGGTTTCAATGGACTTTCTATCTCATTAGTTTCCTTGCGATCATTGCGGGAGTTATCTATTATGTAATGTTTGATATGCGAAGTAAACAGGGAGCGTACGGGCAATCATAATTCTTCTAGGAGGAATAAATCACGATCTTTGCTCATAAATTGTAGTAATTAATGGAGCTTGTACGAAAGAAGGAAAGGAAGTGCTTTAGGTGAGAAAGAGTGTTCTTATACTTCTTGGATTTCTATTGATTCTTAGTCTATTTCAGCTTACAGAAGTGTCTTCAACGTTATCGGGAGTATTCTCTTCATTTCCCTGGTGGCTCTACTTTGTACTAGCGGGGATTGTTTACAGCGGCTATAAAACGATGCAATTGACGGCTGAAGAGAAAAAAATCGATCAGATCCATATTGAAGAAGAAGGACGAGTATATGTGGAGAGAATGGAAGAAGAGCGGGAGCGGAGGAAACAGCGTATAACAGAACACTAAATAAAAAAAACGAAAGA